>JAYYFM010000392.1:0-504 GCA_036158745.1 Thermoplasmatota archaeon | reverse complement strand
ACGGCTTTTGGATTTTGGCCCTCCAGTTCTTTTGCCTCGCAGCTATAACGTTTTTCAGAAATGCCATGCTCTCCACCAGAGGGGCCCCGAGGGGCTCACCCGGCCCAAGGCCCAAGCCCAGATTTCTGGAAATTTGGAAATCCGGGACCTGGAAATCCAGAAATTTTGGATCAACAAATCCAGAAAATAAAGATTTCCGAAATCAAAATCCACGTCGTCCAACATGTCGGCAAGGTCTGGATTAGTAGCAAAAAAAAACTCCTGGCCCCATTTGGGGCCATTTCAGGCAATTTTTTCTGTGGACCGAACAGATGCAAAAAATCTTAAATGTTTGCCTATTTCCCTTGGTGGGCCAATGGGCAGCCCTTGCTGTGTTGGCTTGGTTTGTCTTGGTTTGGCTTGGGTGCAGTGGGGTTGGGAAGCGATCTTGAGGCTTGTGGCTTCGTCCAGTGACTATGAGCCAAGATGGAACCATACATCCCCGCCAAGGGTGGATAGCAGCAA
>JAYYFM010000391.1:0-509 GCA_036158745.1 Thermoplasmatota archaeon | reverse complement strand
AACATCATCAAATGTTTCTGCTGACTTGATCATACTTACAAAAGTCTTTTCTTCTTCGTTGAAATCAATATCAATAAAGTTACCAATCTTGAAATATAAATTTAGTCTATCAGCAATACCCATCTCATTCACATCAATATCACTCAACTTGAAGAAGTCCATTCCTTGTAGTTCTTTGTATCCAGTGAAGAATGTCTTTGGAAGACCAGCATACTTACGCTTCATCAACTTCTCGATACGAGCATCTTCAACCACGTTTACAAATGATGGTGGTATCTCTGGATATCTATCTAACCAATCTTCACATGGAGTGAAGAGTGCATGACCAACTTCATGTGCAACTAACATATCATAAACTTCACTTGATGCCTTCTCCCATAGTGGAAGAACTAAAACTCTTGTCTCGACATTGAAACTTGCAGTCTCGACTTGTTTGTGTTCTACAATCAAATCTTCTGTAGCGAGTAACTTTGCAAGTTGTGATTTAATTTCTTGTTGGATGGACATCT
>JAYYFM010000390.1:0-511 GCA_036158745.1 Thermoplasmatota archaeon | reverse complement strand
GAATCAAACGTATCGTTCAAATTCTCATCATACTCCTCGACTTCCTGTTCAGAAAGAACGGCTCGATCATCACGTTCATTTTGCCAAAAGGACAAACGAGCGAAACCAAAATATTCGATGCTTACATCATCTTGCTCCTCTTGCATATCGATGGACAAGTTGACCGAAACACCCTCAAGTTGGAGTGGTCCTTCATCAACCGTTGCTGAAACGCTTCCAACAAACCATGATTCTTCTTCTAACGCCGATTTGAAGGTGAGAAGAATCACGACCTGAGCGATCAGAGCGAGACTGGCGACGATTCGCCACCGGGCTATGGGTTGCAACCCTGCGCCTTCGCTCATTCTTCGTCCTTCGAACGGATTGATACAAACATTCCTGCAAGAGCAATCATTGCAAGGGTTGTCGCTGGGGAGAGGAACGGAAGCAGACTTGAGATATCATCTTCAGTTACTTCTCCATCATCATCAGAAGTATCAGGGAGTGTTGCTGGATCAATACCTTCGTTCAC
>JAYYFM010000389.1:0-514 GCA_036158745.1 Thermoplasmatota archaeon | reverse complement strand
CCGGTGAAATGTATGTGGTGCCTAAGGGTATACAACACAAACCCTACGCTGAGGAGGAATGCAAAGTAATGCTAGTTGAACCAAAGGGAGTGGTAAATACCGGTGAAGCTGAAAGTAATCTGACCGCATCAAATGACGTTTGGATTTAGTCTTCATCAGATCTGTCAACCAAGTGCTTGACATTCTTGACTGCTTTATCAACCTGCGGAATTTGTTCGACTTTTCGTTGAGCACTAGTAGTAACTTCCAACGCTTCTAATTTTTTACCCGACGGGATAATTCTTGCATCATATGATGCAACTGCATCATTGTAAGCACCTACCGCCTGGCTAATTCCTCTGCCCATTTTTGCGATATCTCCGCTAAATTTGGCTACCCGGTCGTAGAATTCACGTGCTTGAGAATGAATTTCTTTAGCATTTTCAGCCATGGATTGCTGCTGCCAGTAGAGTCCAACAGTGCGTAGTAAGGCTAACAGTGTCACTGGAGTAACAATGAGGACATGTTTGTTAAA
>JAYYFM010000388.1:0-515 GCA_036158745.1 Thermoplasmatota archaeon | reverse complement strand
AACTCGAACGAGGCCTTCATTCAATTCTGGCGGGTTCAGTTCCAAGTGCTCAACAATAGAACGTTCATCGATGAGTGAATGATCAATTCTCAGTTTCGTTGCATGTTCTTTCAATCGAGCAATATGATGTGGAAGGAGAAAAACACCGTTTGCTTTTGAGAATCTCATCGTTGTAAAAACGGATGAGCGAGGGCTCTGACCATCCTCGCTCATGAACCCTCCTTTGCACACTATGCCTTGAGCATCACGGTATCACAACAAGTCATCCAAGAACGATGTGTCGATGGAAGAACTCGATTGCTTCTGCGATGTACCAATATCAAGATCGTTGAGCAATGCATCATCGATTGGCGCTCGTACTGGGCTCATAACCGGCCTCTGTGCAACGTATTGTTCTCGTCCTACGTCCTGTTGTTCAATTCGCTCAGCAGCTCGGAATAGGGACTCTGTTTGCGCAGGTGTCGTCGGAGGCGGTGGGGGCGTGTTGACCTGTGAAGGTTTGTCCCATGGATCAT
>JAYYFM010000387.1:0-519 GCA_036158745.1 Thermoplasmatota archaeon | reverse complement strand
ACGCCTACTTTCAGCAATAATTTACTGAACATAGGCGGATGTTGACCAGAATTTTTCAGTAAATCCATGATTACTCAAAAACGGTTTGAGATATCTCTTTGAAATTTTCAGCATATGTTCATCATATGACTGCACTAATTTGACATAAAAATTTTGGTTATTGCTTACTCGGTAAAAAAGCAGCACCCTCTAGTAAGCCAAAACTTTGGAAGCCTCTAGCGGCCTTATTTGTTGAGACATTTTCAAATAATTTTTTTATAAATCATACGTTCGTATCCTTTTTTTTTGAAAAGATCCAAGCACCTCTTAGGGACCGGTCATTAAAAAGTTCTAGGGGGGGCCGGTGATTTTTCATAACGCGCTGAATAAAAAATAGCGGCCCCCCCTAAAATGTCGGATAAAATATCGCGGCCCCCCCTAAATTCCCAAATAAAATTTCATGCCCCCCCTCCGAACTTCCAATATTATATGCATACATACATACATACATACATACATACATACATACCAGATACATAC
>JAYYFM010000386.1:0-523 GCA_036158745.1 Thermoplasmatota archaeon | reverse complement strand
GGCATTGGGTCTTACCGATACGTCACGTTTGGGATGTCAAATCAAGCTGACACCTGCTCAAGATGGTATGCGTGTAGTGTTACCCGCAGAGACTGAAAGTATGCTGGGATGAAGACAACAAAAAGGAATAATAATATATGAGACTCTATTTACAATAAACAATATACAACATATTTACAATTTTCTTTTTCTATTCACACACACACACTGAATATTCACAATTCATATACATAATACATACATACATACATACATACATATTGTCGCTTCACGACAAAGACAACTTGTGTTGACGATACGCAGACTCGAAAGAGAATACGGAATCCGGAGACGCTTTCGATGCAGTGGAGGATTTGATGACAGGAGTTCTTGATTCCTGATCTTCCACGTCCGCAAAGTCCATTTCCTCCTCGTCCTCCTCGGAGCAAGAGGAAAAATCCATCTCCAAATCCATCTCCTCTCCGAACGTCATTTCGATGTCCTCCTTTGGTGACTGTATCCACGGATGATTCAACACATCATC
>JAYYFM010000385.1:0-525 GCA_036158745.1 Thermoplasmatota archaeon | reverse complement strand
AGATCGATGGATTATTGCTTCAGTCGTAGCATTATTTGCAGGAATGTTTTCTCTGCCTTTTTTTGGACAAACACTTGAAGACTTACTCGACACAAATATTGGTGGCATGGGTAGTTTGATAATTTTCATAATTATTTTCATTCCAGTGTTAATTTCCACAAAGAAATTACTCATGCTAATCTATTATCCTCCAAAATGATTGGTTTTCAAAGGGCTTATCCGAATAACCTTTGCTCAGAAATTGACAAATCAAAGGGGTTGCAGTCGGTCGGTGCAAACGCTACCCTTTGTTTTGCCAACAATGGCTAACTTTACTTTCAAGTCGGTATCACTACGGTAATGAGTCGGTTTGAGGTGGGTTTAGCGGCTATATGCAATAATTACCCAATGTTAATTGGCTATCATAATTTTTATTCCACTATGAAGAGACCCATTGCTCTACTATTTTGCCTGCTGATGATTACTATGCCCCTTGCTGGGTGCTTCGGAGGCGATGATTCCTCTGACGCACCGGATGAAGAATTA
>JAYYFM010000384.1:0-534 GCA_036158745.1 Thermoplasmatota archaeon | reverse complement strand
ATTGTATTCACTCGATGGTCTGATGAGATGACATTAGAGCGGTTTCGTTCATCGAAGGATTATCACACCCAAGAAACAGAAATTATCCAATCATTTGCTGACGCTGGTTTTGATATTGCATCAGATATACTATTCAATTCAACTGCGAAGGTTTTGTTCAGTAACTGAACTGAGTCAATCTAATGGCCGACTCATTACCGTAGTGATACCGACTTGTATCATCGATTCTAAAACATTCAATAACCTATTACAATAACCTATATCTATGGAATCAAATGATTCTGAAGCCAATAGTCCTGGTCAGTCTTGGATAGGTTTTGCATTTATTGTGTCAATCATGCTTTCTATGACCGGCCTTATTATGTACTTAACTGGAAAGTCTGACAGTTGGCTACCAACAGACGAAGAGGTGTATGGCATATTTATGCTATTTATTGGCGGAGTGATGTTGTTAATTACAGGGTTTATTTATTGGATATCAAAAGAATAGAGAATTAATGATTTGGTTTTATGTAAATGAGTTTTGTTCTGGAG
>JAYYFM010000383.1:0-546 GCA_036158745.1 Thermoplasmatota archaeon | reverse complement strand
ATGTTTCAGCCAATTAAGGCGGGGAGCTATTGGAACTCCTACTCCCCATAGGCGGGTAGGCGGGGTGTCCGCCTATGTCGGTCTTCGGATGGACATTTGGGCGAAGGGAGGGTCTCCTGCATGGTTTTCTGCTGCTTGTGTGGTCGAAGTGAGGGATTCCCCGCACGGGATATTTGGTTCCTGGGCACGTTGGACCAGGGCTCCGCCCAGATTCCAGTTGGGAAACCGCCGTCGCCGCTGTCGCCATCACTTGGAAACTCATGTCGACATTCAGGCCAGGAAACTACACTCCGAGGTTTCCCTATGGTTTTGGGGTCGTGGTGAGAGATCTCGGAGAATGGAGACCGGGGTTCTACACAGAATTTCGATGCGCGTCTCGTGAGCATAGTGGTTTGGCCTGGGGAGCCATTTTCAGAAAAGTGCTTGTTTTGACCTTGATTTCCAAATTACCATGTTCAGTTTTCCAGGAACAAGTTCCCAAAATGGATTCTTCCCCAAACATTGCAATCAGAAAGGAGCATGGAGACATATACAAGTACATATGTA
>JAYYFM010000382.1:0-554 GCA_036158745.1 Thermoplasmatota archaeon | reverse complement strand
CCATATGTATGTATGTATGTATGTATGTATGTATGTATGTATGGCATACGGATGAAGACTTACAATCAATGAACAAGTAATAAAAATCAGCGAAAATTCATTAAAAATACATGAAAAAACAATTAGAATCAATGAAAATCAATTAGAATCAATGGAAATAAATAAACATGTATTAAAAATTGATTCCCGGAGGACTTGCCAGCCGGATTCCCATATGTATGGTAAGTAAGTATGGCATAATGGGAGGACGGATTCCCATAAGTAAGTAAGTAAGTAAGTATGGCATAATGGGGATCCAAATCATTAAAAAACAATGAAAAATCAATGAAAAATCGATGTTAAAAAAGAATCGTTTTTTCAATGCGTTTTTGCATCGATTTTTCATGATTTTCGACCTCAAAATCCATTGATTTTTCGATGATTTTTGGATGCTTTTTGCCATCCAACTCGAAAATCCGATTTTGTAAAAATCGAGCTCTCGCCTGCACGGGAGCTCGATTTTCATGTTTTAGCAACTTGCAAGCTCTTGGGCTCAACTTCGAGCTTACAGGGGC
>JAYYFM010000381.1:0-554 GCA_036158745.1 Thermoplasmatota archaeon | reverse complement strand
GTTCATGCGATACATGCGATGGAACGCCAAGATGTTGATGTGTTTATATCAATGGGTGGAAATTTCCTATCTGCTACACCAGATACGAAACGAACGGCCAAAGCGCTTCAAAACGTGCGTTTGACAGTTCAAGTATCAACAAAACTTAATCGCAGTCATCTAATTACAGGTGAAACTGCATTGATTCTACCAGTATTGGGTCGAACTGAACTCGACCAAACTACCTCAGGAGAACAATTCGTTACTGTTGAAAACTCAATGGGCGTTGTTCATCGCTCGAAAGGAAATATGAAACCAGTATCTTCTACATTGATCAGTGAACCTTCACTTATTGCACAATTAGGTGAAAAGCTCTGTCCAGATGTGTTGGATTGGGCTTTACTCGGAAGCGATTATGATTCTATCAGAGACCTCATGGCCAATTCGCTTAACGGCTTTGAGGACTATAACATCAGGGTACGCGAGACAAATGGATTTCTTTTGCCAAATCCTCCAAGAGACAATTGCGAATTTGCTACTAAATCGGGTAAAGCTGTATTCACCGTGCATCCATT
>JAYYFM010000380.1:0-562 GCA_036158745.1 Thermoplasmatota archaeon | reverse complement strand
GCTTCAGAGGGATTAATTACAAGTTGGGTTGGTACGTTTGGTCTTCAAGCATGGATTTTTAGATTTGCTAACATAATAGGCGACCGAGGGACTCATGGAGTCATCTTTGATTTCATTCACAAACTAAAGCGAAATCCGAGCGAATTGGAAGTTCTAGGCGATGGTCGTCAAGAGAAATCCTACATGGAAGTCGGCGATTGCGTGGATGCTATTCTCCATGTGATGGAAACTGAGAACGAGCCACTCAATCTGTTCAATCTTGGCAGCCACGATACGTGCAGCGTTCGTCGTATTGCAGAAATTGTTGTTGAAGAGACCGGATACACTGATGCGACCATCGTCTACACGGGTGGTTCACGAGGCTGGGCAGGAGACATTCCACGTGCCATGCTCGGAATCGACAAAATGCTCGCAACGGGTTTCAACGTCAAATACAACAGCGAGGATGCCGTTCGCCACACAGCTCGTGTTTTGATCGAAGAAATTGGCCTTGAAAACTGATTCGAGTCCTTTGGACGAAACCATCGGCCTTATGCATGAGAATGGATTCGCTAAATGTGGT
>JAYYFM010000379.1:0-564 GCA_036158745.1 Thermoplasmatota archaeon | reverse complement strand
TAATAATGAATGCCTGGATAATGGAAGAATCCATCTCTTGTTGAAGTTGTTGAGTTGTTGAAGAAAACCGTACATATTCAGTCGACCTTTCTATTCTTCTGAAAGTCATATGGCTGGACACTCTGATGTTGATGTATAGGTGGTGGTGGTATATGTTGCTGCTAAAGATCTCCATCTTCTCCTTTCGCTTTTGTCTCACAGATATTGAATTTTAGTACTCATGAACTAAAAATAATAATAATAATAATAATAATAATAATAATAATAATAATAATAATAATAATAATAATAATACATACATACATACATACATACATACATACATACATATAATGAGTTGAAATATCCATCCTTTTAAGCACAACTTTATATTGGCGAAGAATGCCTGGATAACGGAAGAATCCATCTCTTGTATATAACTAATGCATGATGGGAAGTGTGGACAAAAAGTACCTATCTTGCTGACATCTGAAATGTGCGGGGAAATTGTTAACTGTTAAAAACCCGAGATGCGGCTAGAGTTGTTGAAGAAAACCCGTACATATTCAGTCGACCTTTCTATTC
>JAYYFM010000378.1:0-580 GCA_036158745.1 Thermoplasmatota archaeon | reverse complement strand
GATGTAGTATATTTCTTTAGCAACGATAATTTTTATGTTTCTGACGGTACGACAATAAATACCACTCGTTTGGCGCAATTTAATTCCACTTCAGATATAGGAGTATTGCCGAATGGAATAGCATTAATCTTTGCAGAAACACAATTTACCGGGCTTGAAATGTTCGGCTATGTCACGCAAACTGAGATTATTTATTCTTAATTTGACTAAAATAAGTGGGCCCTAGCTCCACTCCCTGCACCAAACTACTAATCGAATAATTACCCAATGTTAATTGGCTATCATAATCTTAACCGCCAATATGAAGAGACCCATCGCTCTACTATTTTGCCTGCTGATGATGACTTTGCCCATGTCCGGGTGCTTAGGTGGCGATGATTCGTCCGATGCACCAGATGAAGAATTAGACGATTGGAACGTACATTTTGCTGCAACTGCTGCAGATCTACCAACTTGTGATGAAGATACTAATGGTAGACTGTATTATGTTGAAGCAGATAATCAATTCCAAGTCTGCAAAACCTCTGGCTGGAGTGTAATTGACATCCAAGGTGCTGATGGTGCTGACGGACAAGACGGC
>JAYYFM010000377.1:0-594 GCA_036158745.1 Thermoplasmatota archaeon | reverse complement strand
TGAATGTTTTGTTTGTCAAACAATGGTGGTATTTCTCTATTCTTTCCATAAATAATTCGCCTGGGAGATCCCTTTATTGCCTTACAAAATCGGTGGGTCCATCTCAACATGTACTTGTTTTTTAGGTACCATGGAGATGATATTTGGTATGGAATGTTTGCAACGACTTTGGTGATGTCCGATGGCCATGCAGCGTTCAATGCATCATCATGGTGAAGGATGAGTTGTTTCGTATTCTGTTCTTCACGAAACGCTTCATCGAGGTGCAAAACAGGAGCATCATCGATTTCGATGGCTGTAACGTTTGCACCAGTCTTCAGTAGGTATTGGGTGAGTGTTCCAGGTCCTGGACCGATTTCGAGAATGTGATCGTCTTTGTTCACTCCAGCAATCGCAACCATGCGTTCAAGCATCGCATCATCAATGAGAAAATGTTGGCCTAAATCGGTGTTTGGTGGTTGATAGGCCCGTAGACGGTCAACCAATTCACGTGCAGATTTCATGCATTCACCGGGAACAGGTGGTCGATGAGGCGAGGCTGAAGCGTCCGATCTTCGACTTCAGAAAAGAATCGACGTGCCAGAAGTTCAGCAG
>JAYYFM010000376.1:0-597 GCA_036158745.1 Thermoplasmatota archaeon | reverse complement strand
CAATGCAATAGATTCCATCGTGAACCAACGGTTTTCGCTCACGACCGATAGCCGTTGTACTAGCCGATGGTAGGGCGTAATCAACGTACGTTGTACCAATCAGTTTCCAGTCGTTGGCAGTTGAACCGAACCAATTCACCAATTCACGTTGAATCTTTTTTCGTTCCTCGTCCTCATCATGCAAACGAGCGTCCTCACCAATGACCGTTGCAACAACCAGATGTGCGTCGGATGCATGCAAGAGCGTAGGAACATGAACGTGCAAGATCTTCTGCTCACCTTGGCCATATTCCGTGTTCAAGAGCAATCGTGCACGCTGACTTGGAGCATTCTCGCATTCGAAAACATAGGTTGCTGTCTCTTTTCGACGTACGTGCGAAGCATCTCCAAGCAGGGCTTGTGTGATGTGTTGCGGTGTTGCAAGAACAACGATATCGGCTTTCTTGGTTGTTCCTCCCTCGAGTTGCACCGATTTCTTGGACACGGAGGTTACCTTTGTGTTGTATAGAATCTCTGTCGACGTAAGCCGTTCAAGGATTTGAGTTGGCACTGCCTCAATGCCGTGTTTCGGCATGGTCATCATACCATGGGACATGG
>JAYYFM010000375.1:0-628 GCA_036158745.1 Thermoplasmatota archaeon | reverse complement strand
CGCTTGGTGAATCGATTACGTCTGCAAGCATGGCGGTCAGATCAAATCCCGCTGTTCATGGTGCTCATACCCGAATTGATGTTGATACGATGCCGCGTGTGTGGAATCCCGCATACAACGGCCAAATAACATCCTTCTCAAAGATTGACGAATTTTCGTTCGAAGACGGTTCTGTTTCGACTCCGGTATCGCTCAAGGCCGAAGGGATTCTAACAGATTTTGAAAACGATATGGCTGGCTTTATTGATGACACCAATCCCCCGCTATCATCAGGTTCACCATGGTCCCATGGTACCCTCGAAGGAGGAAACGTTCTACCAGCAAACTGTGCCTCTGGCAGCGATTGTTGGGGGACCGGTCTTTACGACAACGATTACACGGATGACAATGGGTACGCCCCATTCAAAGAAGTACTCCTTTCACCAACACTCGATGTGACCAGCGGTAACATCCGAGACCCATCGGTATACTTTGACTCATTTCACCAGTTGATGACGTACCAATCGTCGTCCACTACGAACCCGATCTATCGTTATGCTGATTGCGCCTACATCGAGGTCCGTTCATCCCAGACAACCTTCTTTGACCCAGCGCTTTCACCATGGGAGCACATTGACATCGACATTCA
>JAYYFM010000374.1:0-633 GCA_036158745.1 Thermoplasmatota archaeon | reverse complement strand
TGGTAAATTAGTATCCTACGTTGATGGTGATAGCAACCTTCACGGAGGTGTCAAAGGAGCAGAGTGGCCAATCACTCGAGCGTATGAAGGAATTACATCTGAATCCAATGGCCAAACGCCTCCTCAAGTTGAGCCAAAGCAAGTAGATGTTGATGAAGCGAAGGTAGAAATCGCTCAAACGACCACGACTATTGCGGCCACCAGTGATATCTCTGCAGACCAAAGTAATGTGGTTGATACGGTAATCGAAGTAGTGGTAAAACACACTGGTTATCCTGCAGACTTTGTCGAATTAGATCAAGATTTGGAGGGCGAGTTAGGTATTGACACCGTCAAGCAAGCAGAGATAATGGCCGAAATACGTAGTGTGTTTGGTTTACCAGTCGATGAGGACTTCGTGTTAGCAGATTATCCAACATTAAACCACATGATAGGCTACATAAATCAGATGACAGGAAGTTCTACTTCCGTTGCGAAGTCTGTGGCCACACCAGTTGCAGCAGTTGTTGACCCGATTATCGAAGCACCTTCACAGGCTGAACCCCCGACCACTACCAGTGTAGTAAGTCCGCCTAGTGACTCATCACTAGTTGAGACCGTGGTTGAGGTCGTTGTCGAGCACACAGGTTACCC
>JAYYFM010000373.1:0-636 GCA_036158745.1 Thermoplasmatota archaeon | reverse complement strand
TGTATGCATGCAAATGTGTGTATGCATGCAAATGTGTGTTTGCATGCAAATGTGTGTATGTATGCAAATGTGTGTATGCAAATGTATGTATGTATGCAAATGCGTGTATGTATGCAAATGTGTGTTGTATGCAAATGTGTGTATGTATGCAAATGTGTGTATGTATGCAAATGTGTGTATGTATGCAAATGTGTGTATGTATGCAAATGTGTGTATGTATGCAAATGTGTGTATGTATGCAAGTGTGTGTATGTATGCAAATGTGTGTATGTATGCAAATGTGTGTATGTATGCATATATATGCAAATGTGTGTATTTATGCGAATGTGTGTATGTATGCAAATGTGTGTATATCTGGGGCATGCAATATACAAATATGCAATTTATATGATACATACATACATACATACATACATACATACATTCATACATACATTTATACATGCATGAATACATTCATACATACGCACCGTATACTACACGCGTAGTGACACAGACCATTCTGCCTCAAAAGTGCCCAGGCTCGCAAAAGCAGGAAAATCCCTTCGAAACCCCATTAGAACATGTTGGATTTTAAATAAAAAAGCCGGCGAGCAATTCCCTCAGAATTCTGAGATCAAATTACTCTGTGTCACT
>JAYYFM010000372.1:0-647 GCA_036158745.1 Thermoplasmatota archaeon | reverse complement strand
TGAATTTCAGGCTTCCAACCAAGGTCATTCTCGATAGCAACAATTGAGGCGACAGAACGTTCGATATCCCCTTCCCTTTCAGATTGGAATGTGGGCTTAAATGAACTTCCGGACCCTGTTAATTTGTGAATATGAGATGCTAATTCGATAACAGTGACTGCCTTCCCTGTTCCAACATTGTAGATGCTCTTTGGAGGATTTGGCCATTCGTTGGTTGCTACGTCAACGAGGAGTCGTGCAACATCATGGACATGAACAAAATCACGCGATTGTTGACCCGTTCCATAGATTGTGGGTTGTATTCCTCGTGAGAGAAGATCAATGAAGATAGGAACGACAGCCCCATAATTCGAATCCAATCGTTGATTTGGACCGTATACGTTGAAGAATCGTAGACTGACAAATTCACAACCTTCCTGGAATTTCGCATCAATCTTGCGTTCAATATCCAACTTTGATTGAGCATACGGTGATTGCAATTCTCCGCTATAGCCTTCTACTAGTGGCATCGTTTTACAATCCCCATATACAGCAGAAGATGATGCAAAAATAAAGCGTTTCACATCGTTTCGTTGAGCAAGATGTAAGACATGTTCTGTACCATCAACATTTACGGCATGGTTTCGTAGTGGGTCTTGAATTGATTT
>JAYYFM010000371.1:0-660 GCA_036158745.1 Thermoplasmatota archaeon | reverse complement strand
GCTTCAAAACCAAGGGATGTTGGCGATCAACTACCTAAATTGAAGGTTCACAATCAAGATGTTGAAGGCGTCTTCAATTGGTGTACAGAGCATCTCAACAGAGATCTTGGCGGACATGATCGTCCAGATTTACGAGCAATGATCATGATGGCACATCGACTTGATCGACTCAATGAATACGATTGGCTCCTTTCACAACCTGCTCAAGTTGAGGATTCCATGCTGGTTGCAGTTGTTCTCGGTTGTTCACTTGATGATGCCCAACATCTAGCATGGACAGAGCGAATGCAATCACTCATGCCCTGATTCTATAGAATCAACCCAGGCACTGAGATCAACAACCTCTTGAACATCCCAGTGGGTGAAATCAGGTAGTTTCGTAAACCATTGAACGATGGAAACATGGTCATCACTGACTGTCCATGAACGTTGATTAAAAGGCAATCTCTCATCATCAACAACAACAAAACCCACCCATCCGTTTGGATAGTACGCCTTGTTCCAAGCGATCAACTTGCCAATGCCTCCAACTTCTTCTTTCATTTCTCGATGAAGTGCTTGTTCAGGCGTCTCTCCATCTTCGATATGACCGCCAGGAAATTCCCAACCACGTTCAGGATGTTGCACCATCAAAATCGATCCAGAATTCATGACAGATGT
>JAYYFM010000370.1:0-665 GCA_036158745.1 Thermoplasmatota archaeon | reverse complement strand
AAGGTGGTTCAACAACTCCTGAGCCAGAGATTGCATCTATGCCTGTTGCCGAAACAAGCATGCCAGTGGAACCGACCTTAATGGAACACGATGGTTGCCGACGCTGGCAAATCGAAGTTGAGGAAGCCGAATCAATTGCATCCACACTTTCACTCGATGGAACAGTTGTTGTCACCGACGATGGCTGGGGCATTGCGGAACATCTCTGTTCACGTCTCGAAGCACGTGGCCTCTCTACCGTTCGTATCGGATTCGAAGTTGGTATTCGTGATGTATCCATCCAATCTGAGCAAGGCCGTACCGTCCACCGAGGCGATCCAGCCAAACCGGAACATATCGAATCGATCACAACATCGCTGTCGACCATGAACGTTGTAGGCATGATTCATCTCGCACCGATGAAACTTGCATCAGCAAGTTGGTCTGAGGATACGCTTCCATCATCTCAGCTCTCACTTGCAGCTCATGGATGGTTCGGTCTTCTCAAAGGAATGGATGCTCAATTTGCAAGTCTGAGCCAAGGTTTGGTGGCGAGCGTTACTTCGATGGATGGCCGGCACGGAAACATTGGAGAGCGTTTCAACTCGATTCAATGTGCAGCGTCTGGAGTGACCAAGTCCTACGCATTTGAGCGACCGAGTCTTCGCACGCGAGCACTTGATGTT
>JAYYFM010000369.1:432-668 GCA_036158745.1 Thermoplasmatota archaeon | reverse complement strand
GGTTACCCTGCTGATTTTGTAGAACTTGATCAAGATCTCGAAGGTGAACTTGGCATTGATACGGTCAAACAAGCAGAAATCATGGTCGATATTCGTCAACACTTCAATCTGCCAGTGGACGAGACCTTCGTTCTAGCAGAACATCCTACGTTGAACCACATGATTGGATACATCCAGCGCATGCAAGGTGGAGAGGTTCCGATGCCTACTCCTGCACCAGTGGTTGAGGTAACAGC
>JAYYFM010000369.1:0-422 GCA_036158745.1 Thermoplasmatota archaeon | reverse complement strand
CACTTTAGCAGTCCAAGCAACCCCTGTTTCAGATGAAGCGATGACGCAACAAGTGATCGACGTTGTTGTCAAGCACACTGGCTATCCCGCTGATTTCATCGAACTTGACCAAGACCTGGAAGGTGAGTTGGGTATTGACACCGTCAAACAAGCAGAAATCATGGTCGACATCCGTGAATTGTTCAATCTCCCTGTCGATGAGGACTTCTTGCTTTCAGATCATCCAACGCTCTCACACATGATTGGCTACATTGTTCGAATGAAAGGGGGAGAGGCTTCTGTGAGCGCCCCTTCAACTCCATCTGTCGAAGAAGCACCTGCGCCATCACCTTCTCCACAAGTTGAGGCGCAAAGTACGCCAATGGTGAGTGATGCAGGAATTGAATCCTCCTTGATTGAAGTGGTTGTCAAACACACAGGAT
>JAYYFM010000368.1:0-680 GCA_036158745.1 Thermoplasmatota archaeon | reverse complement strand
AAATCACTTGGAGACTTATCACTACCATGTTTTGCTTTCGCTAAAACTTTGAAGATGAAACCTGATGACATCGCCACCAAACTTCATTCAATGCTAACACAAAGTAATGAGATTTCTGAAGTCAATTCAACGGGTGGTTATCTTAATTTCAAAGCCTCAAAAAATTGGATGGCTAGACAAATTATCAGTGAAAATATTCGTATTGGCGATGCAAATGGTCGCAAACCGAGTACTGGGAAGTCTGTTCTAATAGAGCATACTTCGGCAAATCCAAACGGCCCATTTCATGTCGGTAGAGCAAGAAATGCGATACTGGGAGACACTTTGGTGAGACTTCACAGACTCCATGGCAATGAAGTTAGAGCAGAGTACTATGTTGATGACATGGGTAAACAAGTAGCAGTACTGGCATGGGCACTTGAGAAATTGTCAATTGAAGACGTTGATAATATTCTATCTGATGGCGATGAGATAAACGAAAAGTGGGAAAATAAAAGCGATCATTCAAGAGTAAGATGGTACCAAGCGGCACAGAAACTAAGAAGTTCTCAAGACGATGAAATTGAAAAAGAATTATCCAAAATGGTACATGCTAGTGAGAACGGTGATGTTGACGTTTTAGATTCCTTTGAGAATGCGTATCAGCCGGTTCTAGAAGGAATGTTAGAAACCTTAGCTAG
>JAYYFM010000367.1:0-699 GCA_036158745.1 Thermoplasmatota archaeon | reverse complement strand
GTTTGAATCTCTCTCCCAAGGTGCCCAAGGTGTATCCATGCCCACTCCAAGAATCAGTACAGCCGCTCCTCCAGTCGCTAATGTTCCAATCAGAACTAACGTCCGTATGGAATCCCTCAAAGCGAGGAAATAAGGAACGAGCATGGTTGTTTTTCATGACTGCAGTACATATCCTCATGTTTCTCTAATTGAAACAGATGCTATGCTGTTGCTTTGCTTGGAATCAATACCGTGAAACGCCTTCTTCTCGTAACAGGCGGATCTTTGTTTGAATTCCACCAGGTCCACTGTATCCACCGAGTGAACCATCGGTTCGAACGACTCGATGGCAAGGGATTTCCGGGGCGTACGGGTTCTTTCCTATCGCATTGGCAACAGCTCGGACAGCATTGGGTCGACCAATTTGTTGAGCAATCTCACGATATGTACGTGTCTCACCATGAGGGATGGTCTTCAGAGCCTCCCAGACCGAAATCTGGAACGGTGTTCCTTTCATCAAACTCAGACGTCAAATCGGTCTGCGTTCATGACCTTGTTCCATGCAGCAATGAAATCGCCAACGAACTTGTCGTGGTTGTCGTTTTGCGCATAGACTTCAGCAATGGCTCGAAGTTGGGAGTTGCTTCCAAAGACAAGATCGTAGCGAGTTGCAGTTCGAACGTCCTCGCCAGTCTTGCGGTCACGAGCGACGTAACTGTT
>JAYYFM010000366.1:0-748 GCA_036158745.1 Thermoplasmatota archaeon | reverse complement strand
ATACAACACTCGATTCTGCAGCAGCAAATGCAAATCTCTTCAATTCTGGAACCATCAGTGTTGGTCGTTCAGGATATAGTTCCGGCTCATCGCAACGTTCCTCTTTCATTGTTTCAGTTGATTTGACGAAGTTGCCCATCAATGGTACATACGAAATCATGGAGGCCTTCTTCACCTTGAATACGAAGTCGACCAGTTACGACGAGGTGTGGATGAGTGCATCAGTACTCAACACCGCCTTTGATGGTAATGCGAACTGGAACAATGCCACCAATTCAACGCAGTGGAATTCACCTGGTGCGTACCATTCATCCGATACGGATATCCCACTTGGTACTGGCTTGGTTGCCTCATCGAACGCAACACATCACGGCGACATTACAGGCATGCTTCAACGAGCAGTTGCGAACGGTCTGACTACGCTTGATTTCCTTGTTCAAGCTGAAGAAAACAACAGCAATGTCGATGGCCGTATCGACTTCTATTCAAGCAACGAGGCAAGCGCAGCGCTACGTCCGTCATTGAACATCACGTACCGTATGACTCATGCATACGTCGACTCAAGCCCAACTGGACTTCTGCCAGTGGATGCAACAACCGTTTGGAACTACTCCTCCCCAAGACCATCTGGCGCCGACCACGTAAACTTGTCATGGACACCACCATCAAACAATGAAACTGGGTTCTACATCTGCTCCGCTTCAGATGCCCGGATGGTTTACGATCTCAATTGCGGAGCTGTAGATTC
>JAYYFM010000365.1:0-854 GCA_036158745.1 Thermoplasmatota archaeon | reverse complement strand
GGCGTGAGCGGTGACAGTGTCCCAATTGCTTGCTATTGAGCAAGCGCTCGAACAGGTGGCGTACTTCAAATTACTATTGGTATCGTCATAGTAGGAAATGTGGACACCATCGTTGGAATCGATGGCGATTGAGCTGTATTTTCCTACACTATGCCATGTTGCGTCAACCGAAGTGGTCACCCAAGAGCCGGTCTGATCTGTTGCATACTTGAGATCATCATTGGTATCATCAAAGTAGGAAATGTGCTTGAAGCCATAGGAATCAATGGCAATGGAAGAATATTCTCCAACATCGCCAACGGAATCGACGTAGACTTTGTCCCAGTTGTTTTGATGGACGAGGCAACTGCTTGAACAGGTTGCATACTTGAGATCATGTCCGGTATCATCAAAGTAGGAAATATGGACAGCATCATTGGAATCGATGGCGATTGAATTCCAAGATCCCACATTACTTGCTGTGTCGACCCGGACTTTGGACCAATTGCCTTCGGCTGTGCATCCGCTTGAACAGGTGGCATACTTGAGGCGGCCATTTGTGCCATCACTATAGGAAATATGGATAGCATCGTTGGAATCGATGGCGATTGAACTCTGAGATCCCACATTACCTGGTGTGTCAACAGAGACTTTGGACCAATTGCTTCCTGTTGTGCACCCGCTCGAGCAGGTAGCATAATTGAGATTATCTGCTTGATTGTCAAAGTAGGAAATATGGATAGCATCGTTGGAATCGATGGCGATGGAAGTGGACAATCCCACATCTGCGAAAGTCGCGGCGTGAGCGGTGACAGTGTCCCAATTGCTTGCTATTGAGCAAGCGCTCGAACAGGTAGCGTACTTCAAATTACTAT
>JAYYFM010000364.1:0-893 GCA_036158745.1 Thermoplasmatota archaeon | reverse complement strand
CCTACAACCTCATTGATCTCAGAAGTGCCATGAGTACCCTTGACTCCTCCCTGACCGACCACGATGCAGCGATGCCAGAAGGCCACTATGCGGAGGAACAGATGAAGCAAACCGTGGTGCCAAACAGAAATGCCATTTTCAGTTCACTGCTGTTTGCTACGGCCCTCAGCCTCTCAAAACAACACAACGGCCATGCCAGAATTGCACTTGGCGTCCACAGCGGTGATCATGCGATTTACCCCGACTGTCGGCCATCGTTCTACACCGCCATCGAACACGCGTTCAAGGTTGGGAATTGGGACGCGGAGCACGTGAACTTCGATTTGCCGTACCTCCATAGCGACAAAGCTGGCATCCTCCGAGATGGCCTCTCGTCCTGTGCGGCATTAGGATTGGACTTTGACGCCGTTCTTTCCAACACGCTGACGTCTTATGCACCGGACCGCGACGGACGTTCGTTGGGAACGACGGGGTCGGACGTGGAGCGAATCCTAGCGTTCCATGAAATTGGCCGGGTGGATCCAATTCCATACGTTCGTCCTTGGGCTGAGGTGCTTGAACACGCCCTTGCCCTTCAGCGCGAGCATGAGGAGGGTCAACAGTGATCACGAAATCCGAAGAGGAATGGCGCGCGTTGCTCCCACCGCTGGTGTACCACGTCACACGCGAGGCAGGCACAGAACGGCCGTACACGGGTGCCTTGCTGAACGAATCGAGGAAGGGCACGTACCGATGTGTGTGTTGTGAACGGGTCCTGTTTACCTCGGTGTCCAAGTTCCACAGCGGATGCGGTTGGCCTGCATTTCACACTGAAGCAGATGCGGCGAACATCGTCCGCATCGAGGATCGCTCCTATGGCATGGTACGAACAGAAGTCCGATGTTCCGGTTGTG
>JAYYFM010000363.1:0-927 GCA_036158745.1 Thermoplasmatota archaeon | reverse complement strand
TTGTATTATGGAGCGCGATAATGTTGACCTCAATCAATACGATGTTCTCGTTTTGGATGAAGCTGATGAAATGCTGAGCATGGGTTTTGCAGACGATCTCGAATACATCGTCGACCAGATGAATCCCGACCACCAAACGCTTCTCTTCTCAGCGACCATGCCGAAACACGTTCAGAAACTTGCAAACAAGATTCTTGAAGACCCGGAACAAATCCGCGCATCTGGAAAGGAGGAACGACCTCCAAGCCTTGTCAAACAATATGTCATGATTTGTACACTCCGACAACGCGTTGATGCCATCGAAAAACTCCTTCTCGCTTGGCAACCGAGTGCCGCCATCATCTTCTGTAAGACTCGAAACAGAGTCGAAACGGTTGCTGACATCCTCCGACCAAAAGGCGCTGAAGCACTGCATGGTGGTATGTCACAAGCAGAGCGAACCCGTGTCATGAACCGATTTCGAGAAGGACGAACCAATGTCTTGGTTGCAACCGACGTTGCTGCTCGAGGCATCGATGTGGACAGAGTCGACTTGGTTCTCCAAGATGACTTACCAACGGACGATGAAACCTACATCCACCGAGTCGGCCGAACCGGTCGCGCAGGACGAACTGGACGTAGTGTCCTCATGGTTGGAAACCGAGCGGTACGCCACATCAAGCGCATCGAAAAGAAGGTTGGAGAACTTGAGCGCATGGAAATTCCTACGCAACAAGACGTCGATGACCTTCAACGCTTGCAGTTGGTTGAAGAATTCAATGAGATTGAACCGCACCAGAACGCATTTGACGCCTTCAATGCTGCACGAGAATCCGGCATGAGTGCCGAAAAGATTGCAGTTGCAGCACTCTCGAAACTCTTGGGTTAATCGCAAGAAGAGGACACGGCAAACGTACCTCAACTCAAAAAGAGCGACAATGGACCGAA
>JAYYFM010000362.1:0-937 GCA_036158745.1 Thermoplasmatota archaeon | reverse complement strand
GACCGCCAACCCAATCGTTTGGGACAACGGCTACTTTGACATGCTCTTCAAGTACGAAGATACCTGGGAACTGACAAAGAGTCCTGCAGGCGCTCACCAATGGACGCCTTCCAACCAAGAAGAGGCTGACATGGCTCCTGATGCAGAAGATGCATCCATCAAGGTTCCAACCATGATGACAACCGCTGACATGGCCATGATTCGAGATCCAGAATATCGAAAGATTTCGAAGCACTTCCATGAGAACCCAGAAGTCTTTGCTGATGCGTTCTCCAAGGCTTGGTTCAAGCTCCTTCACCGTGACATGGGTCCAAAGGTTCGCTACCTCGGCCCTGATGTTCCTGAGGAAGACTTCATCTGGCAAGATCCAGTACCAGCCGGTTCCACTTCCTACGATGTTGGCGCACTCAAGAACGCCATCATGACCTGTGGGCTTTCCATTGCTGAGATGGTTGAGACTGCTTGGGCAAGTGCATCCACCTTCCGTGGCTCAGACAAGCGTGGTGGCGCCAATGGCGCTCGAATTCGTTTGGCACCACAGAAGGACTGGGAAGGCAACAAACCTGCACAACTTGCCAAGGTTTTGTCAACACTCGAACCGCTCGCAGCAGCACATGGTGCAAGCATTGCTGATACCATCGTCCTTGCTGGAAACGTTGGAATCGAAATGGCATCCGGTGTTGAAGTTCCATTCACACCTGGCCGTGGCGATGCAAGCGAAGAACAAACAGATGCTGCGTCCTTCAGCTACTTCGAACCTGTCTCCTGTGGTTTCCGCAACTACCTGAAGCAGAACTATGCTGTTATGCCAGAAGAAATGATGCTTGCTTGAATCGGTTCTCTTGCGCACGCTCTATATTTTGCGAACCACACAAACGCAACGAAACTTCGTTTTCCTTGACAGCGTCAATGCGCTGGCCATTTACAACGAGGATCG
>JAYYFM010000361.1:0-956 GCA_036158745.1 Thermoplasmatota archaeon | reverse complement strand
GTCTCTATGATTGTTCACAGAGTCTGAGTTTCGGTCCACCTCCGTGCCCATCGCAATCAAGTCTTCCTTGAGTCAGTAGTGTATCAACTCATCGTTTGTTTTTCGAGACAATAGCGAAGGGTTCATCAATTGTCGATGTGAGCGGTTCATGGGGATACGATGGGTGATTGCGAATTGTGTGGTGCGACAAAGGTCTCAACTCGCGAGCATCGAGTCAACAAAGCGATGTTGGCGATATGCCAGAGGTGCATAGGCCAAATGAATCTCGAACCCAAACAAGAAGCTCCTGGCTTGGCCCAAGCACGGCGAAGGCCCGCTGTAAAAAACAACCAACGACGTTTCAACAAGAACAACATCATGAATAAGCAAGAAAAAGAATTAGCGGACAATTTTGCTAAATTGATACTGACCGCTCGTGAAAACAAGGGATGGACACAGGCTCAGTTAGGTCAACGGATGGCCGAAACTGTAAATGTGATTAAATCAGCAGAATCGGGAAAACCTCCTTCTGATTCTGTCATCAAAAAGTTTGAGATGATACTTGGTATTGAATTAATGGTTGAAGCAAGCAGCGATCACCAATCGATGATTGGTCAATCCTCGAACAGTCGTGGGATGACCATCGGGGATTATCTGAAAGACTTGCGGTGAGTGCATGGACATTCCTGTTCATGCTATTTGGCTTGCTCAAGACGACCCAAAGAAAAACACTGCAGTGAAATTATCCAAGCGGGGAGAATTAAGATTGCATGAAAGATTTACGAGATTACCTCGCAAAGGGATAATCCTCGATCCGCTATGTGGTAAAGTTCTAGGGCCAGAGGATCATTCATTATTGCTTGAAGAAGGTGGATCGCTAGTCGGTATAGATTGTTCATGGTCACAAATAGAAGATTCAGTGAATACCGTTATGAAAAAAACCAAACTAAAGCCAAGAATGTTACCTCTTTTGTTAG
>JAYYFM010000360.1:0-957 GCA_036158745.1 Thermoplasmatota archaeon | reverse complement strand
CATAGCGGAAATCGCACGTTGTCCTGTGTTGGAAATTGATTGTCATTGTGTGGTGCCTCTTCCTGTTTTTGGAAAGTCCATGGACAGACCATTTCGCTACCGTGACGCAACCAAGAAACTCAGAAAACGACGTGTAGGCGTACCTTGGCCGCAACCACAAGTCGGGCAATCCTTGTTCTGGGATGGTGAGTTACCATTCGAACCAGTAGAGATAACCCATTTGACTGACCCAGACAAACGACTTCGATTACTCCATTCCTGCAACATCGACACGTCAGTCCATCCTGTTTGGGAACAACGGGGAGGAGAGCGTGCTGCATTAGCGAGATGGCAAGACTTCCTCAAAAACCGACTATCCGGATATGCACGAAGAAGGAACAACGCTGCAGACCCTGACGGCGTTTCACGACTCTCAATGGCCATTCATTACGGGATGATTTCAGTGATGAAGATCGTACGAGAAGCACACGAAGTAGGTACAAAGGCAGCTGAGAAGTTTCTCGACGAGTTACTCATTTTCCGTGAGCATGCATGGCATCATGTGTACTCGAAGGATGAACCATATGGGCTACATAATCTACCAACTTGGGCCCTCGAATCGTGGCAGGAAACAGCAGATGATGTTCGTACAGTGCTCCTTTCCGAAGAGGCTTTTGAAATCGGTAATTCTCCTAACCATCTCTGGAATTTATGCCAAACCTCTCTACACAGACACGGCGAATTGCACAACAACCTTCGAATGACATGGGGTAAGGCTACACCACATTGGACCTCATCGGTTGAAGACTCTCTTAGGATTGGCCAACATCTGAACGACAAGTTTGCCCTTGATGGGAGAGATCCATCCTCAATTGCAGGAATTCATTGGTGCCATGGTCTATTCGATAGGGCCTTCCTTCCACCCTTGCCGGTTATGGGCGTCGTACGAAAACGGGAGTTAGAAACACACCAATCTCG
>JAYYFM010000359.1:0-960 GCA_036158745.1 Thermoplasmatota archaeon | reverse complement strand
TGAACCCGTGGTCGCTCATTCGCCATCGACGTCG
Source organism: Thermoplasmatota archaeon (assembly GCA_036158745.1). GTDB lineage: Archaea > Thermoplasmatota > Poseidoniia > Poseidoniales > Poseidoniaceae > MGIIa-L2. Next base: position 926 of record JAYYFM010000359.1, on the reverse strand, counting down.
GTGATGTACGGCAACAACAGCATGTGGACGTCAACCATCGGCCCCATCAAGCACGCCGAGTACATCGCGCTGGCCTACGACGCCGTTCTTTTCCAGGCTGCGCCCAACAAGAACTCGATGAAGGGGTGCCCGATGGCCTACAACGCCTCCAACGCCACCGTATGGCAGCCCAACATTGGCTCTACCAGCCTTTGCGTTGGCATGGTGGGCCGTTACGTGGCCATGATCGATGATATCACCTACTTCACTTACCGAACATCGGCCTCCCAAGTGACCAACGGACTCGGAGGAGACCTGTACGCTTACAACCCGGGCAACGATACCATTTACCTTATCTCAAATCAACACGGCCGGGTGCAAACGGGCGTCGGCATTGGTCGAACCATTTACTTCACATCACATACTTATTCGCCATCATTCGCCGTTAATCTCATGTCTTACAACGTTGACAATCAGACCACGTCAACGCTTTCCTCACCCGGTTACTACCAAGACCGACTCATTGTGGTCGGTTCGAAAATTCTCACGTATTCACCTACGGGGACCATGGGTTCGGAGGCCTTTAACACGGAAAACAACACGTGGTACAGCGTTCCTTCACTTCCCTCAAACGGCATCTTTGGCGATCCTGCACCAGGGGTCGTTTCCAACGGCCAGTTGTTGTTCGTCGGTACCGACTCGGCCACCGTCGCCTCGAGCACGAGTGGCAACGGGTCGGAATACTGGATTTACGATTCCAACAACGACACGGCTTGGCCGCTGGGTGACTTTTGTGTCGCCACCGCCTGCAACGGCGGCTTGCCGTTCCACGAAGACGACGGGCTCCCGCAGATTCGGAACGGGATGGACATGTATTTCATCACCCGTAGCTACGATTCCTCAACCTCCGACCCAAGCAACGGGGACACGATGTACGACCTCTGGGG
>JAYYFM010000358.1:0-962 GCA_036158745.1 Thermoplasmatota archaeon | reverse complement strand
CTTGAGAACAATGAACATTGTACCCAATGCGAGGGTGATGATGAGGTAGTTGCGAATGGCTGCCTTCTTGGTCGGCATCAAATTTCCAAGAATACCCTTTGGCACCTTGTAATCGTGTGACTTGGCAATCTTGAGTGCTAGAACGATGGTGTAGGAGGAGATAATCAACGCAAAGGTGTTGACAGCTCCAGGAAGCATGGTCCAGAAGTCACCTGTTCCTGCGGCACCACCTGGTCGAAGGTAATCCGATGCGGTCATAACAACGGATTCACCTTCAGCAAGGGTACACTTGCCATCATCGAGTGCCCACTTTGTGCACCATTCGGTACGCATGCGGAGGTAGGATGAGAAGAAGGTGGCGAAGACCATGACTTCGGACATCAAGAAGACCCAGATACCAGCCTTGCGGATGTGTTGTCCAGCAAATGGGTCGGAGGTTGCGAGTTGCTCACCGTAGCCGTTGAACGGAAGATCCTCTCGCCACCAGTTGGCAATACCAACAGTGACAACGGTCAAACCAATCATCGAGACAGAGAGGTCAGCGATGGTTCCCTTTGCACTTCCCATCATCAGGCCATGCAGACCGTCAGCGAAGTCTGGGAATCCGAGAAGGAACAACAGACATCCGAACGAGAAGATAATCGGCGAAGCCGAACCATGGTGCTCGTGGTCGTCGTGACCGTGGTGGTCATCGTGATGCTCATCAGGGCGTGAGGAATTCATGATTCCACTGATGACCAAGAAGGCTGTGAAGATGATTCCAACAAAGAGAATCGCCAATCCAGCAACTCGGTAGGTGAGGTAGGAGAGGTGCGCATCAATCTCGTGGTGATGGGCTTCTTCCTTGGCCTTGTAGAGTTCAGCATTCTTGTCATCGCTTGCGATTTCTCCAGCATCGACAGCGTCCTGCCATTCTTTCTTAGCGTCATAGTAGTGGTCTTCCTCTTCTTCCCAGGTCTGGT
>JAYYFM010000357.1:0-977 GCA_036158745.1 Thermoplasmatota archaeon | reverse complement strand
AGAGCTGCTGCTGCTCTCGTCAAGAAACTCAATGCTATCTTGCCGACAACACACCTTGACGACCAACCGCTGCTTGAAGAGGCGCAATTACTCGAAGAGCAACTGAAATCGCTTCTTAGCCAAGCAGCACCGTCAGAGGCGCCTTCACCATCATCCATGCTTTATGGTTGATGTCTGCCGAACAATGAGTGCTGCAAGAATGATGAGCATCACGAAGATGCTCATCCATGCTGGAAGCAAGAGGGTCGTTTCCTTAACAAATGGCAAAAACTCTGTCAGTGAATCTGCTCTTGTGTAGGTTCCTCCAAGTGATGCAGTAAGCAGCATGCAGCCCGTAGAGATTGAACCAAATGCATTGTGAAGATGTCGGGGGGCGTCATCACTTCCCATTCTCCATCGTGTGAACAAAACTCCAATTGCAAGCCCACCCCCAGCAGTTGAGAGGAGCATTTTGTTGGCAAGAAGGGGAGATGTATGGGCTCCACTTGGCGAGGAGTTGATACCAGATGCAATGGCAAACGGTAGGGCAAGAAGGCCAAACAGTAAGGCGATATGTGCTGTTGAATCCATCATAGTCACGAATTGACTCTCTTTGTTTTGGATTGATATGAGGGAATGAAGGACAAAACACAGACCTGCGAGGGCGAACGATCCAACAACCAATTCAGTTGTTATGACGTGAAACGTAGCAGGTTCAATCATAGAGACTCCTCCATATAATGCTTGAATTCATCATCGATTCGTTTCGGTTTTCGTACCAAAACCACCAATCCAAAGAAGAGGACGAGATGAGCAATCGATTGAAGCAGCAAAGCAGTTTCATCTGCTTTCCATGTGGGTTCAGCACTCGTTAACGAGAACCATGGTGTCGTCTGCTGTGGCCCCTCACCGTCGAGGATGGCGCGCCATTCAATGGTCGATACCGACAGGGCAGATGGCAATACTGCATTCCAGCATCCGTTGTTTTGGGTGGTCTC
>JAYYFM010000356.1:0-980 GCA_036158745.1 Thermoplasmatota archaeon | reverse complement strand
ACAAGATTTGTCCAAACAACATCTTCGTTTTGCACCCGGACTCGATTCTTCAAAAAATGCACATCTGTTTTCGATGGTCCTTCATAACCTCAAGGAAACCTTACGATTGTTGGCTCAACATCCCAAAGACCAATCTGCGATGAACAATCTTCTCGCCTCTGGTGAACGACTGAGTGCCCTTGTTGTCGCTCATCGCCTGCAAGAATACGGCTTTGATGCCTATCCGTTGGGTGCCGAAGACATCGGGATTACACTCGATGGGAACTTTCAAGCGAGTCATGTCGATCTTCAGGCATCGAGTATCAAACTCAATCGAGACACACTCCATGGAACTCCAGTTATCACTGGATGGTTTGGGGAAGGCCAGAACAAGGAAATCGCCATCTTGAGCAGAGGTGGTTCAGACCATTCTGCAACCGCTATTGCGAATCTTATCGATGCTGACAAGGTCATTCTATGGAAAGATGTACCTGGTATCTACAGTATCAATCCAAGGTGGGGTATTCGATCGGAAACAATTCCATATCTCAATTATCAGGAAGCGATTGAATTGTCGCTCATGGATACACCAGTTCTGCATCCTTCGACCATCGAACCATTGATTGAGCCAAACATCCAGTTGGAAGTGCGGCACTTGTATCATTCCAATCAAGACGAAAAGACAGTGATTGGTCCTGAATTGCCCGAAAAGGAACTCAAGGCTGTTGGCTGTCTTCCAAATGTGATTAGCCTAGGATTCTCCCATCATCACATCGATTCGCATCAGCGTCAACTTGTGAAGATTCTTGGAGAATTGGCCAAAAACGAAGTCCATTGGTGGGGATTGGAGTCCAGATTAGGCGATTCGAGGCTGATTCTGTCCCAGCATGACATGCATCGAGCATCAGCCATCTTCGAACAATTCAACATTGATGCAAATTATCACCAGCACCTTGGATTGCTCTCCTTGATTGGTTGCAAGGAAGCTGATGTGGAAGCAA
>JAYYFM010000355.1:0-1005 GCA_036158745.1 Thermoplasmatota archaeon | reverse complement strand
ATTTTGGTACGTCGACAAGCAAGTGCACAAAAATCACATCTCATCCGTTGAAGTTCTCGACGTTTGGCTCGGTGAACACCAGGGCAGTAAACTCGTCCTGAAGATTCGCGGTGATGGATGGGTGGAAACGATGCATGCTCATGGATTCAAGTCCAAACTCTTCGAGGAATTGGTGGGCATGGATGTCCAACACAAACAAGCCAAATAGCCGGTTCAGGGCGGACCCTGTCATGGGAAGCAAGCAATCAAATGGAATGGAACCCAGATGTTGACCATGAGCCAGAGAGTGCCCTCCGTCTTACTGGCGTTTCTTCTGCTGCTTGTGATCCCCACGACCTTCACTCAGGCCGAAGAAACGGATACCGTGGACGTGTTTGGCGACGGATTTACGGAAGTGGTCATCGCCTCGTCCCTCGACTACCTCAACGACCCGCGAGATTTGGAGTTTCATCCGGGCCGAGCCAACGAATTGTGGATCGCCAACCGGGCGACGGATACCATCACGATCGTCCACAACACCGGGCTCGACAATCAAACCTCGGAACACAGGGTGGACTCGAACAGGAACCATTTCCTCGAGGAAGTCAGCGCCATCTCCTTTGGCGCCTATCATCCAGAATTTGACTACCAGTGGGGCTCAGCCCAAGAGTCGAGGAACACCTACAACGGACAAGGCGATCCGGACAATTTCATGGGACCCGCACTTTGGCCCTCGTCCCTCAGCCACTTTGCGCGGGAGAACCAAAACACGGGCAACGGGTTGCTGGGAAGTCACATCGACATGCTCCACGAATCGCCCTGGGGCATGGGCATCGCCCACGACGTTGACAACGTCTACTGGTACAACGACGGCTACTACGGCGAACTGGTCCGCTATGACTTCCAAGCCGACCATGATACGGGTGAACACGACCACTCCGACGGCATCGTTCAGCGGTACTCCGACGTCCAAATCAACCGCTTGGCAGGCGTCCCCGGCCACATGGTTCTCGACAAGGACTCGGG
>JAYYFM010000354.1:0-1006 GCA_036158745.1 Thermoplasmatota archaeon | reverse complement strand
AACTTGCTCCGTCCAACTGTGATTGAATCGATGCAACAACGTGGGAGAAGGCCGTTGCAGATGCGCCTTCTGGTTCGCTCACGATACGATGAACTCCATCATCGCCGCCTCGAACGAATCCGGGGTCAAAGGGCAATGCTCCAAGGAACGGTACGCCGAATTCCTCTGCTGTGGAGCGTCCACCGCCTTCTTTGAAGATGTCCAAGGTGACACTGAATCGACCTTCATCATCGCATGTTGCTCGAAGTGTGCGCCCTGCTGGTGCGGCAATCTCGATATCAGAACCTGGTGTTCCTTTGCCTTGGATGGTGTATCCGCTCATGTTCTCGACGACACCAAGAACAGGAACCTTCAGCGAGGATGCGAAGGAGATGGATTTACGACTGTCGAGAAGTGCAACGTCTTGTGGTGTTGTAACGATGACCATCCCGTCAATATCTGGCAGTGATTGAGCAACGGTCAATGGTTCATCGGACGTGCCTGGTGGGAAATCGATGATCAGGTAGTCGAGGTTGCCCCATTCCACGTCGCCGATGAATTGTTGAATCGCTCCGAGTTTGATTGGGCCACGCCATACAACTGGGGTATCTTCATCTTCAAGCAGGAACGCCATAGAGATGACTTTCACACCGAGGTGCCCTTGTGCAGGATGGATTCGACCAGCTTCGACGTGCAACTTACGTCCATCGAGTCCCATCATCTTTGGAACGTTTGGGCCAGTGATATCGATATCAAGAATACCAACCTTGTGACCTTGTTGTGCAAGGGCAAGAGCAAGGCCGGTGGAGACGGTGGATTTACCGACACCTCCCTTTCCAGAAAGGACCATGATCTTGTGCTTGATTTTCTTCCCAATTTCGGCCATAGCCATCTTTCGCTTCATTTGGGCATAGGCTTGTTCCATTTGCTTTTGAGCTGCGGCATCAGGCGCTGCTGGTGCTTCTGCAGGAGCATCGTTTCCTGGGTTGTGCATTGAAACTGGAGAATCGGACATACCCTTTCCACT
>JAYYFM010000353.1:0-1012 GCA_036158745.1 Thermoplasmatota archaeon | reverse complement strand
ATGTACAGAGACATAGAGGATTTTCTCGCCAACTTCGTCTGCTCGAAGAATCCAAGAATGTGTCAGAACATTGGAATCAATGGATGCATACTCGATGTAATTGTTTGAGCCACCCATTCCATCTGAAAGTATACTCCACCCATCTGTGGTTGGAATATCGTTGTTGGCGTTGGTCGAGGAGAGGAGGAAGATTCCAATCTGGTCGATATCATGAGAGGTATCGAAACCAGAAATCTGGACTGTGATTTCAGTTGGCTGGCCTGCCCAAACTGTTCCTGACGGTTGCAAGCTGAGTTGTAAATTGGAGGTGGCATTCTGATTGGCATCACCATGACAAGCCCCCCCACATTGCATATTTTCGAGGCTGTTTCCAACACCACCTGGATTCCCGCTGACGTGAAGCGGAACGAGAAGGGATAGCGCAAGAAGAAGAACCAATTTCTGCTTCATTATTCTTCACCTCTTCGTAACAGACTCGCAACGAACAGCAGTATTCCAATGATGACATAGACTGAACCCAAACCCAGGCCTGCAACAGTGGATGGGCCCTCATCAAACTCAATCGTCGCTGCATCGATTTCGACACTGACTGAAGGCGATTGGCAGGGCGATTCGAGAATACGATCGCCAAGCAGTGTTTGGATCTCGTAATTTGAGACCCCCAAAACATTTGGTGAATCGATGAATGTTGTCTCATTGGTCACACCGACGACGACACCATTTCTCGAGATTTCAAAGGATGCTGGAGTGGAGGAAGTCCACGTCCAATCGAGTTGAACGCGGGTATCCGATACTGTTTGAGTGAGGTTGGGGCATGCCAACGGCGAAATCGGTTCGATGATGATCGAGGTCGAATTCGTTGTTCCCGATTCATCAGTGACTGTGAGTGACACCTCAACAACACCACTCGCCGGCATGAGGAATGATGCTTCGACTCCTGAGGATGCTCCATTCATCCAAATCCATTGATAACGGATTATGGAGTTGTCTGGATCCGTTGAGTCCAATCCAG
>JAYYFM010000352.1:0-1021 GCA_036158745.1 Thermoplasmatota archaeon | reverse complement strand
AGACCCACAACAAAGCAACGATGAGTCAGCAACGAATTTGATTGAGATTTGGAACCAATCAACCGAAACATGGTCACTCGCCCAATTTAACATGCCAAACACCCAACAGTATCACGAATGCGTCCAAATCAATGACAAGATTTACGCTATTGGCGACTGGTATCCAAACGTATCTCCAGCGCGAAAATCAACCGGTCAGGTTCAAATCTACGACATCGCAGCAGAAGCTTGGGTCAACAACACGACCAGTATGCCACCTTCAAAGGAGGTCGGTAACTTTGGTATGGCATCCATTGGAAATAAAATCTACGTCGCAGGTGGTGTTCAGAACTCCTCAGCGAACGATGCAACGGATCGTCTTCTCGAGTACGACACGGTCACAGGTATATGGACCGAACTTGCCAACATGACGGAGAAGCGATTCGCTTTCCCGTTGGTTGAATATCACGGACTTCTCTATGCCTTCGGCGGATTGCAAGGTCCGTATACGTGGAGCACTCAACCCGTCATCAACACGAGCGAAGTATACGACCCTTCAACCAACACCTGGACCAAACTGCCCAACATGTCCTTCCACCGATTTGGAATGGCAGCCTCCGTTCACAACGATGAGATTGTTCTGATTGGCGGACACAGCCAAAGTGCGTCCGTCAAAGATACATGGGGTTATGTCCCAGCATCAAACGAATGGAGAAAGCAAGATGATTTGTCCATCGGCGTCTTTGACCTTGCAGCCATCGATGCGGATGGAGTCACCGTCTTCGCTGGAGGCGATCTTTCCTCGCAGCCGTACAGCAATGGCTGGGGCGTTCAGTACCTTGATGAAACAGAAATTGCCCCTCGAATCGAAAATCACACGGGATGGATTTCTTCACCAATCAACAATCTTGCGACTACAGAACATGGCTCAGCGTCCTTGATGTGGATGGAACTTACCGGTTCGACACCCACTTCAACGGCGATGGGATTCCAGTATCGCGTATCAAATTCAGAAACAGGTGTTGCATCCGAAACATGGAAG
>JAYYFM010000351.1:0-1024 GCA_036158745.1 Thermoplasmatota archaeon | reverse complement strand
ATTGCAACAGATCGAGTGGAAGTACGACAACTGTTGGAATCTTCAGAGGGGGTCTTGCCGAAACGTCAACAACTCTGGGTTGAGCGTCCAATTGGTCCAAAACGAGCACGAGTAGCATGGAAGCGTATGCGAAACGTACGTCGATTTCTCAAAGAGGCCCAACGTTCTGGTGGACGATTCGATCGAATCGTTGCTGTTGGAGCTCCGTTGGAATTACGAGTTGCGAAACGTTTGAAGATTCCAAAACGATGGTACATTACGGATACCGAAGTAAATCATATGGCACATCGTCTTGCTGTGAATGCTTCAACCGATGTTATGGTTCCAACACATTGGAACACCTCAATCGACGGAGGCTGGCTTGAACGATTCAGGAACAAGGGTGCAAGCATCCATCGTTTGGACGGATTGCATGGAATGGTCCACCTTCGCCCTCAACTGCGTCCAAAACAAGTGGCAGCCATTCCGAAAATTGCTGTACGTCGATTGCTTGGAGATGGTGTCCATGATGCTGATGAGATTCTGTCCATTCCAGACTCGTTGTTTGACGGAATTGATTCCACGCAAGCGGATGAGAGTTCCTATGCTGGAGATGCGTGGGAGTTCACGTCGATGCTATCGATGCAAGATGGTGTCATTTCACAATCTGTCACCGTTGCCAGTGAAGCTGTCTTGATGGGTGTTCCAACACTTCTCGTCAGCGATGCGGAACGTGGATATCTCGATCGATTGGAAGCGGATGGATATCCATTGTTTCGACTAAGAGCAGGCGATAATGTCGAAGAAATTCATGCTCAATTCCTGGCAGGATTGCATTTGACCGACGCGCTTGAGCTTCCAGAATGGCCGAATACACGTCAGCAATTTGCTGAGTTCATTGGTTCTGAATTGATTGATTGAGCCAAGCCTCAACAATTTCACCATGATCTCCAGCAAGCACAAGCCTTCCCTCGAGAATCTCTGAAATGGGCCAGAACCGCGCATCTTGTGCATCATCGCCTCCAACTGGATTTCCAGTTGCTTC
>JAYYFM010000350.1:0-1056 GCA_036158745.1 Thermoplasmatota archaeon | reverse complement strand
AGTTGCCAAACATCTTCGATTTCAGGACCTTCGAGCAGTGCCAGAGCATGCCATTCAATGCGTGGCCTCAGCGATTGTGGATGAACCGTTGTAGGAAGGACCCCATGCAAGACAATACGGCCTCCATCTGGGTCATCCCAGACGATGTCTTCCCAGGACAATTCCACACTCAAGTGGCCACGTCCTTCACTGGTTGTTCAACCAGTCTTGCAAGGAGTTGATGTCCCAACCTTGGTCGAAGTAGCCTTGAATCTCTTCTTGCGACCACTGCGGGAACTTCTGCATGGCTTCCGCCATCTCAGGACTGACGTCCGCAGGTGGTGCTGCAGGTTGCTCGTATTGACCAGGAAGTGAGGCATATGCCTTCGAGTCCTCTTCATCCTCGTAGAGATAGTCGTCTGCGTTGTTGTTGCCACGTCGCATGACAACCAAACCAACGATACCCATGACAAGAATCAGGCCGATGAGAATGACAATAATCAACATCAACATTCCAGAATCATCGCTTTCACTAGCAATCTTCACGTTGAAACTGTCACCACTGCTCGAACCGTTGTACAGCAATTCTCCCGTGACATCATCAAAGACGAGATAGTACATTCCAGTGGTTGGATTGACGAATGACTCCAGCGTCACTTCGACATCGACTTCACCATCGATTTCGATAAGCGTCGATGTCACCGTCGTCTCAGTCACTGGGATTCCACCATCAACGACCGATTGAATTCGCAAGGTCACCTCGCCTGCCTTTGAACCAGTGTTGACCACTTCGATGGTAAGCGTCATCGAATCGCCAACTTCAGGTGAACGTGGCAAAAGGTCGATTTCCTTGACAGAGTAACTTGCCTCTTCGTAGATGAAGTTGTACAAAGAATTGTATCGAGCTTCACCAGAATAGATAGGTGCAACGGAACCATCGCCGGTTGGACCGCCACCGAGAACTGGAGAACCTGCTGAATCAGCACCAACAACCCAGAAGACAACTTCGATGTTGTTGATTTGCTCTTGCGTTGGCAATTCTTGGTCGATGGATGGCCACAGGTCAACACATTCTGC
>JAYYFM010000349.1:0-1061 GCA_036158745.1 Thermoplasmatota archaeon | reverse complement strand
ATCCACAAAACGTGATCCGAAACTGCTTGCTGATTGCGAAGCAGTGCAATGGATGTGAGAAGAGCTGTGAGAATCGCATAGATGCTGTATGCATTCAGATTAGCGATATTGATCGTGAGGACTTCCAAATTGAGAAGAATGACGAGGATCAACAGGAACGGTGCTGGGAACAAAATGAACGGTGCGAGGCGCTTCCATTCAACACCACGAACTGCGAGATAGGAGCCACCAAAGGCGCTCATGAGCAGGAGCAGTTGAGCGAGCGCGTACCCAGTTTCGTCTCGATTTGCTGCAATCGACAGCAACGCCCCAATCATTCCGAGGCCAACAGAAATAGCCCACAATCCGGGTTTGCCGAGACCGAGAGCTTTCGCAGCTGCTGAGAACCAATTGTCCGCTTTGTGGAACTGTGTTGCCATCACTGCGTTGGTTGCCGTCACAGCAAACATCAGCATGAACAGGAGGAGATCATCATCGAAGGAAACAATCTCGATGCTTGCGACGGTCCAATCGTTGGAAAAGGCATGTAGACCAATCCAGAGATAGGAGACGGCAATACCAAGACTTGCAAGATTACCAGATTTTCGATGAAGAGCCAGACCATGCATGGACAGGGTTCCAAGCAGAATCATTCCTGCGACACCAAGTTCATCGTACAAGGCTCCAGTTGCGCTTCCAAGTGCGAGCAAGACCAATGTTGCTTGTGCAGCAATGGCGTCATCATCATGACGCTGAGCGATGAGGATGTTGAAGCCAATCAAGATGAGCAAGAAGATACCCAGTGAAAGATCAGCACCAAGTGGGGAAGCATCCAACCATCCCCAGTGATGCACATCAAGGGCAAATCCGTAGAGGATTTTCATCGAAATGATGACCCATGTCACACCGAGCAGGTGCATTGTTGGATTTGGAATCCATTTTTCTCCAGCCCATAATCCGGAAAGACCCATGATGATGAGCAATGGCCCTCCAAGAAGCGGAGGTAATGCGGTTCCAACAACCCATCCCAAAACGGACCAAACAAGGACCATGCCGGCAAGAAGACCGTATCCGAGCCTTCG
>JAYYFM010000348.1:0-1079 GCA_036158745.1 Thermoplasmatota archaeon | reverse complement strand
TAAGCACCGCGATGAATCAAGTCCACTCAATCAGCGTGGATATCTCCAACATCGAGCCATTCAACCGTGCATTTTGCCTTGATGAGCGAGGCGATGGACGGTTGTGTTCGGCCATCATCACCGTGAACGGTTTCCTTGACGTAGGTTCCTGACTCACAACGAAGCGTGAATTCGACGTAGATGTTGCCCTCATCGTTGAATTCGACGCTCGCATCACGTGTTTCGATGACTTTCCGCCGTCGCACGAGATCGGCTCTACGGTGTGCCACACGTTCGGGTGTTCGTTGAGCAAGATTCACGCCTTCGAGCTTCTCAATGATGTCAAGGATGGTCGTTTCATCAGGCAGAGGAAGCATCTCGACTGGCTCTGGATTGGTGGCGAGTAGGTTGGTAATCAGTTCGGCCTTCACACCCTTCTCTGAGCACTTCCGTTCGATGCACAATTCAACAAGTTCCGCTTTCTTCATTTTCTTGAGGTCCGCTTCATCGAGAATTGAAACTTCAACTCGTTCAAGAGGTTTCTTTGGATTGTCTTTCTTGTCCCCTCGGCGACGGTGTTTACGGCGACCTCGTCCACGTTGTTGGACGTCTTCCTTTGTCAGATCCAGCGGTGCAGTAAGAACGTCCAGCTCTGGTTGGGAAAGTGGCTCGACAAGGAATCGAATTGTGTAGGATTTCTCAGCGGGCGTATCCTTGACTCGAACAACTTCGCTGCGATTGGATCTGCGTACATCGGTGATTTCAATCGAGCCTTTAGCACGTTCATTGACGGCTTTCATCGCTGACTTGTAATCGATGTCCCATCGCTTTGGTTCTTTGATTTCGAGAACAAATGGCCGTCCCCGACCAAGGCATCGAACGTCGATGTCTTCTCGGCCCATGCCGTGGAAAGCATGTTCACGGCCTTCGAACAATTCGATGATTGGGTTACCGATGAGATCTTGAACGCTTGAAGGATACTGTTGCCCAGTATCGTTGCACTTGGCACAACCTCGTCCCTTACAAGCACGACAAGGCCAGCGTGTTTGAGGAATACCACGTTCGTGTTTCTTGTAGCGTCCGTAGATGTAAGCACTGCG
>JAYYFM010000347.1:0-1079 GCA_036158745.1 Thermoplasmatota archaeon | reverse complement strand
TGAAAATGATTTGATCCTGATGCCATTCCAACGTTGCTGGTAGTTGCAACAACGGTTCTCCATCGGCTTGGATGAACGTTGGATGCCCAACTGGAACGTCCGAAGGTTTTCCATCGTTGTCAACTGGCCGAAGCGTGACACGATTGACATCGATTTGTTCAATACCCCACTTTCCGACGTGCTTTCCTTTCTTGACCGGACCCATAAGTGAGAGCATTTGCAAGCGACTCAACCGATAGGCAAGGACGATCGAACCATCCTTACGGGTTGGATACATGTTGGGAACAACGCGATAGCCTCCCCCAAAGGTCTCGCCTGTTGTTACCGTCATCATGGTCAAATCGTGGATTATTGGTTCACCATCGTCCAACGTCATCTCGACCTTTCTACGTGGCCAAAACGGAATGGTTGTAACACCAAGATAGGTGTACTTCTTCGGACCTTTGATCCATTTTGCTCGACGAAGTTTCGCTCGGCTGATGGCCGATGTGATGCCAGCATCCGACTCAAGGAATACCCAGCGAACGGTTCGACCATCCTTCTTCGCATCCCCGTCCCATGCGTTGGAAGGTGGACTCGGATAACCATCGAGCGTGGGTGCTGCAACACCTTCGAGTCGCCAAGCTCCACAACTTCGGTCCACCCCATCCACGAGAATGTCGAGTGCAGCATCGAGATTGTTGCGCGGAATTCCATGGGTAATGCAACAGTCGTTTCCGGAACCAAAGGGAATCTGTCCAAGCGGGATGTTCGAGCCTCGAAGGCCTGATGCAACTTCGTGAACAATGCCATCGCCGCCAACGGCAACAACAAGCGACGATTCTTCCCCACTTGCTTCGATCTCAGTACGAATCTGATTGGAGAGTTCAGCACCATGGCCAATTCGCTCTGTCATATGTTCAACGACCTCAAATCCACGTTCAAACAGTCGTTTCTTGATGCCTGGCCAAGCCTTACCGCAGCGAAAGTCCCGACTTGCTGGATTGATGATAAAATGCGCCTTGACCATACGGTTTGCTGATTCTTGCACGGTTTCAATGTATCCATGGATGAACGAACAGACTCATCAACTCGATACC
>JAYYFM010000346.1:0-1090 GCA_036158745.1 Thermoplasmatota archaeon | reverse complement strand
GATTGATGGAACTAATTGAATGGGCCGATGTCATCGTTGAGAATTTCAAACCAGGTACGCTTGAACGGCTTATCGGACCTCTACCAAACGATACCATCGTTTGTTCCATTTCGGGATACGGCGCAACTGGCCCTCGCCGAGATGAACCCGGTTACGATCTCGCCCTTCAGGCAAGAAGCGGAATCATGAGTGTCACTGGTGAAGCCGAGGGCGAACCTGTCAAAGTTGGTGTAGCATGGATCGACATCATCACTGGATTGTATGCTGGAAACGCCATCCTTGCAGCTCTGCTTGATCGAGAACGAACGGGAACTATACGACACATCGATGTCAGTTTGTGGGATTGTGCTGTAGCTTCCTTGGCGAATCAAGCACAGAACGTTCTTGCAAGTGGAATCGATCCTTCGCGAATGGGTTCAGCACACCCAAACCTCGTCCCTTATCGGGCCTTTGAGGCCAAGGATGGTTGGTTTGTCGTTGCCGTAGGATCGGATACCCAATGGTCCAAATTCTGTGCTGTTTCCGAGATTTCTGATATGGAAGAATGGCGCACAAACGAAGGACGAATCGAAAACCGGAACGAGATTGAATCGCTGATTCAAGCATGGGCGGAACAACATACACGTGCCGAATTGGAACAACTGCTCCAGGGCATACCATGTGCACCAATCAACACCGTTTCAGAAGCACTTGCAGACGCCCAGAGCATTGCTCGGGGCGCTCTACTCGAAAAGAACGGCGTTACAACGCTCGCAAGTCCACTAAGATTCATGCAATCTCAATGAGGTTCACCAATCGGGCTGCTTCAACAACATCCCCGTCTTCCCACCAGTCAACAGCGATGAATGTAGGACGCTTTCCGTGGTCCTGGATGCATTCTTCTGCTCGCTCAACCATGAAATCAACATCGTTGGCTTCTGCTGAGCGTGTTGGATCGGAAAGTCCAGCTTGGTTCTTCAACCAGTTGTTCATGTGATAGACGGGTTGTGCTGCATCGCCTCGGAGAGGGTTGCAGTCCATTGAAGATGTACTGTCGTCAGCATAATTTGTCGTCCAACCAAACGTCAGAAAATCGTGAAAGTAAGGATGG
>JAYYFM010000345.1:0-1097 GCA_036158745.1 Thermoplasmatota archaeon | reverse complement strand
ACCCGTAAGCGCCCTGTTCGACGCAAGAAGAGCGAGGATTAAATCGTTGATGTGGTCAAATGGCTGAACACATTGAACACCATCATCACTCTGTCCTCGATGCATTCAATCCAATGCACAATCGATTGAACTGGTTGCTTGCAGCCGTTCCTATCACGCTGTTTTTTGAGTTTCAGCACAATGTGGAAATGACGTTTCTTTTCTCAATGATAGCAATCATGCCTCTTGCCTTCCTTATGGGGCATGCGACGGAAGAAATTGCATTACGGGCAGGAGAAAACCTTGGTGGCCTCCTCAACGCAACGTTTGGAAATGCCGTTGAAATCATCATTGCAGGACTTGCTCTTTGGACCGCTGCTCAACATGCTGATCAAGCGGAAATCATGATTCAGTTGGTGCAAGCGAGTTTGATTGGAAGCATTCTTGGCAACCTGCTCTTGGTGCTTGGTTTGGCACTTCTATGGGGAGGTTACAAGCATCGAACACAAACCTTCAATCAAGAAGCTCTCTCAATGAATGGAAGCTTGTTGCTTTTGGCTGTTCTTGCGTTGATCATTCCTGCTGCTGCATCGCATACTGGTGCAGATTCCAATATTCTCAATCTCTCACGATATGCTTCTCTTGTCCTCCTTCTGATGTATGGCTTGTCTCTGTTTTTCCAATTCAAGACACATTCGCATTTGTTTGATGTGACATCAGAGGCAGAGGAGAAAGAAGAACCGAAAATGACGACGAAGGATGCTTGGATTCTTCTCATTCTTGCGACCGTTTTGGTTGGATGGATGGCGGAGGTTCTGGTCCATAGCGTCGATGCGGCGGCTGAAGGATGGGGCCTGCCAACTCTGTTCATTGGTGTCATTCTCTTACCATTCTTTGGTAATGCAGCAGAGCACTTCACGGCTGTTTTGGTCGCTGGAAAAGACAAGATGGATCTTTCACTTGCAATTGCCATCGGTTCCAGTGTCCAAATTGCTGTATTTGTTGCTCCAATTATGGTTCTCTTTGCTTGGGCGTTGGACGTCAACCTTTCACTCGAGTTTGGTATCCTCGAAACGGCTGCAACATTCATGTCCGTTCTTGTAGCGAATTTCATTCTT
>JAYYFM010000344.1:0-1114 GCA_036158745.1 Thermoplasmatota archaeon | reverse complement strand
TGGCGTGACTCAAAACTCCTTGAAATCGGTGGAGGAACCCTCGAATCGCACCAGAAGAACATCACTCGTGATCTTGCCAAGGATTCTGAAGCGATCAATCGATGACTTCGTTGGTTTCCTTGATGCCAACCATTTGTTTCGTCATGCGCCAGGCTGACGTAATCATACTGACACCGATAATGGCTGCTGAAGCCAGTACCGTTGTCCAAACCCAAGCGCTGGAAATCGTGGAGAGCGACTCCTCGGAGAGAAGCATTCCCATCATCGCTGCCATTGCAATTGCCAATGAAATTTGAATTCTGTAAAGAATGGGGACTGTAAGGACTGTTCCTACTCGAGCCATTCTAAAGAAGAGGAACATGGACCAAGAAAAGACGCCAACGGTCCACAACAATATGCTAGGTTCGTAAGTGTTCAGTAAAAGAATTTCATTGTCCCGAAGGTATCCATCAGCAGAGAACAACGAAACGAGAAGGAGAAGTGATGCTCCCATAATGTTGAGCACTTCAACTAGGACATTCCCACTTCGAACCTCTCTTCGCTCAGGTTGAACATCTGGTTCTGAATCAACGATTGTTGTCATTGGAACATCTTTGGTTACGGCAGTTCCCAACTTGGTCATTCGCCTTTCGAGCATGTCAAGTCGTTCGCTGAGTCGGACCATCTCCTCGACAATCTGTATCTGTGCCTCGTTTTGCGAATTGAGCAATTCAAATTGTTGCGCATCAACTTCGGGTAAAATCATCATTGGTGGAGCGGCATCGATGTAACCCTCTTCCTTAATCTCAGACTTGATGGATTCCAACTTGGCTTCTTTTTTCTTCTTCGAGCGCTCTTTTGTCTCAACAACCTTGCTCTGAATTGCTTCGGTCGTCGTTTCAATTCCAGACTTAGTAGCACTAGCCGCTTTCTTCGATAAATCTGCAATTTGAGCTTTCGTTTTCTGGAGGAATTCCATGATCGAGTTCTCTGGCTTTCCCTCCTCAACCATACTCCAACCAACCCTCGGTGATACATTAGCACTTCTGTGAACAGACTCACTCAATATCGTACCAAACTTCGTCTCTCAAATCGTACCATGGGTTGATGCCTACACTGCTGTAGCCAGAGTGTG
>JAYYFM010000343.1:0-1134 GCA_036158745.1 Thermoplasmatota archaeon | reverse complement strand
ATCCTGAGTCTGCTGATCTTGCTTTCAGTTGGGATTTGGATTGGGGCGTCGATTCTGACGGTGACGGAGATGGCCGAAACGATGTTGACTCAACGGAGCCACAAACCCTCCTTTCAACCAATACAAGCGGTGTATATGTTGGCTCCCTGACCATCGATGATGGGCAAGGAGGCGTCGTTACAGAAGTCTTCGAAGTCAACGTAAGCGCGCGACAATTCAACATCGAATGGAAAGAGAAAACCATTCAACAATCTTGGTCTGACTATTTGGATGAAGGAGAGGAATGGACGGAAGAAATCCTTCCAGGCCAACAAGGGCGTATTCTTTCGTTTGAAGCCGTTCTTGAGCTTGAGAACGATGTTATCCAACCCTACGATAACTTCTCGCTTATCATTTCCATTCCAGGCGATGGATTCAAGGAAGAAGCTGAAACCGAAGGCGGTAACATCACTCAGTCTGAAAACGCTAAGGCAACGATTACAGCCAACGATTTGAATTCTCGGGGTCTTGACGAGGTTATTGAAGCCGACTCAGAAGAGATGGTTATGCAAATGCTTCTTGACCGGCCAGGACAGAATTTCGGCCAAAGCCCATGGGCATTATTTGTTCGAGCCTTACAAACAAATCCAGATTCAACCATCGATATTCTACCTGACCCCGATCCAGGGAACGATTGGACGCTTACGTTGCGTATTGTCGTTCATGAACCTGTCATCACAGAAATTGCATTTGAGTAGAATTCAACGAAAAGGGTTTGAATGGCCGATGGTTGGAAGGACTGAGTGGCATGGTTGAATCCGTTGAAATCAGTCGAGTCAATATCCGAGACACCCTCTCTCTTGACCTTTCAGTCTGGATGAATCATCCAGATGATATGGACTTCCGACCTTCGCTTTCATGCAAGGATAAGATGTTCACTATTTCCTCGATCTCATCAGGAGAAGCACTTGCAAGTGTGGAACTTGACGATGAACAAATGCAGGCACTCGAAGCGTCACTTACCGCTGAACTTCGTGTCAAGTTCCAAGTGCACGGGATGCATGGTCGTTTGAACAAGATCGCTCCAATCATTGCTGATGGGAAAGCCAAGAAATTGGCGACGGCCAATTGGAAGACCGTTCAACCGGTCACAAT
>JAYYFM010000342.1:0-1135 GCA_036158745.1 Thermoplasmatota archaeon | reverse complement strand
GACTGGTGTTCACTCGGACGTATTGTGTTGACAAGCCTTGTGCGTCTTGTACAATATCGTGCATCTTCGTGTTGTTGTTCCATATGATTTCTTCAAGGCCGCCAGGTGCCTTTCCTGGTCCGTTATCCATCGTTGAATTGAATTGAACCTGCTTCCATACACCGTTTGCTCCGCCAGTTTGTTCAAAGGAAACAGAGGTTAGACCGAATGAGTTCGCACGGTATCCGTTGCCATCGAAGTTGGTAAAGTTGGTTGGATGGGTTAGGTTACCAAACAATCCACCATAGAACGAGAAAGTTACTGGAGCGTACGGAATCGGGTTTGAATAGATTCCACGTTCGTAATCTGCAGAATAGTAGGAATAAAATTCCAACCACAACTGTTGTTCATCGCTTCGGAAGTAGTCCCAGTTGTTGCTGCTTGGATCGATGGTCATGTTAGCCTCAACCCCGACCAAGTAGTCCGAGGAGGTTGCGCCATTGAAGGCGAACATCTCGGTGACAACGGCATAGACCTTGTAGGTCGTGTTGTCTCCAACAATGATGTCTTCTGGATAGAGGAACTGACCTACAGAGAACTGTCCATTTTGGTCAGACAAGATGTTGGTAGTTTCAATGGCTGTTGTACCGTTGTTGGCCCATTCGATGTGAATCTGAACAGGTAGGCCACTTGCATTCTCACGAATACCAGAAATCGGATTGATCCACTCAACAACGCCGCTGAAGATAGCAGGGCTTCGTGCATCGAGCCACAAATTACCGGGTATATCGAGCGTAATGAATGTCAACGCTTTGTCGTCTTCATCAAGAACACAATCGTTGTCGTGATCCCAATCAGAGGACAGGGCGCCTTGGTAACAAGGATCGGAAGCGAAGCCTTCTTCGAGAACGTCGTAATCAAGATCGTCTCGAGTGTCGTTGTCGTCATCGGTATCGTTGACGTCGGGTCCAGTCGTCAGGTCGTTCGGGTTTGCAAGCGCTTCACCGTTGCCGTAATCATCGTGGTCCCAAGGATTTGTGGAGTTGCGGTTGAATCGCTCAGGCCAGAGCATAACTTCGTCGATATCATGCATTCCATCTTGGTCATCATCCTCGTCAATGTCATCGCGGGTACCGTCGTTATCGTGATCGAATGG
>JAYYFM010000341.1:0-1143 GCA_036158745.1 Thermoplasmatota archaeon | reverse complement strand
GCTCGGCTACGGGGTTACGCTCATCCAACTCCCTGGCTTGCCTTACGTCTCTTCTGGACTGATTTGGGGCTCCGTGTACGTCAAATTCCGCTTGATGGACGAGGCGCGTGCCGAGGAGAGCTCGCGCAACATTGCCAACGTCGCCGGGATGCTCCTGCTGTTTCATGCCGGTCACGTGTGGTTCATGTGGCCCGGTATGCTGCTTCAGGCGGAGTACTTCTACCTCATCGAGATGTACGGAAGCCTCACCAGCATGAGCGTTGATTTGCTTTGGCAATCGGCCTACACCTTGCTCATCGCGGTGGGTCTGTTTATGTGCGGGGTCGAGGTCTACCAGTGGACCAAAGGGCGGGCAGAAGTCCTGACCTACATCCTCGTAGGGTACTTTTCCATCGGTCTGGTCGGCTATCCAATCCTGACCAACGAAGTGGCGTTTTGGCAGGAGGCAGGCAACCAAAATCTCGCCACCATTTGGACTGGTTTGACCACCTCGATGCACTTCAACATGATGCGGCCCGTGGTGATGATGTACGTCATCCTCCGTTATGGCCTGTTTGACACGTCGGAGGAGATGAAACCCAAAGCGAAACTCATGGTCATCATCCTCATCGTCATCGCCACGTCGGCGCTGCTTGAGTTGGTGCAAGCCTTGGTGCCGATGAATGAGATGTTCTCTGCGGCAGCATTGGGTGTTCTCGTGGCCTTTGGCATCGGTTGGGAAGAGCGGTCCTTTGAGCGGCTGCTTAACGCTTCCAAGCAGATGAGAAAGGGCCTTGACGCACGGTGGTTCCCCGAGTTCCCCCTCGAACGCAAATTCTTCTTCCGCTTTGATCGGTTCATGGCCATCGTAATCCTGTTTTTCATCCTCATCGCCTTTGTGCAGTGGCAAACCAACGCGTGGTACGACATGCTCTTGCTTGACCGTGGCTCTTCTTGGAGGGCAAGGGGATGAGTGAGCGCAGCCTGTTTGAGGACTTCCTCGGCGAGGGAGCATCACGGCGGCCCTTGTTGAGCTTGTACGCCCTTGTGTTCCTCCTGATGTCCTACCACATGCTGGTGTTCACGACCATCAAGGTGGACGACATCACGACAAAGAACGACCTCGCTCAGTTTGACCTGACTTTCCAGGAAACGACGCTCTCC
>JAYYFM010000340.1:0-1146 GCA_036158745.1 Thermoplasmatota archaeon | reverse complement strand
ATCAGGGTCGTCAAGGGCGTTTCCATTTTTATCGCTATCCACGAGCGAGTCCAAATCCCAATGGAATCGCAAATCTGTGTTTGCGTCGTAACCGTCGGATGCAGTAACAAAGAAACTCGACACCTCACCTTCAACCGCTTGATCAGTGAAGACGTTCAGCAATGGTGCATCGAGGCTTGGAACAGTTGAATCTGTAACGAGGATCTTCACGGACGTTGACTGACTGTTCCCGCTCGGATCGCGAACAATGAGGCCTACGTCATGCGTTCCAATGTCAGACCAGTTGAAGGAAGCAGTTGTTTGTTGCCCGTACGGATTACCATCGAGGGACCATGAACATGCTGTAATCTGATCGTTGTCTGTGCTGGTCGCACATGAAAGTGTGATTGTCTCACCATGCTCAATTCGCCAACCTCCCGTGATTGGTATCGCAGATGATCCTGCAGAACCGCTGATTCGAGCGATTGGGTCTGTGACATCAACAACAGTGATGTTGATTTGTGAACGGTCAAAACCGAGTTGACCAGAGACGGTGAGTGTGACCGTCTTAACGCCCGGTGTAGTCCACAAATGGTTGGCTGAAATGCCAACAGCATCGACGTCGTTGATGGCATCTCCATCGTTGTTGGAATCGACGGAAGCGTCGAAATCCCAAACATATTGAGAAATTTGTTCCAAATTGTTTGGCGAGGATGATGCATCAAAATTCAGGAGCGTGTCAAGCTCAACAGTCTGATTCTCAGCAACAAACGAGGCTTGCATTACGGGGACCAATTCAACTCGTATCGTAATGCGCAAATTGGTTGATCCATCACCCAGTCCGTCCGGATCGTTGGTGTTGTCAACAACGAGTTTCAACGGTTGATTGGCAAAGGCAGCGGAAACAATCCAGTTGAATGAGGCTGTTCCATCGACGCCGAGAAGGGAAGCACCTGTTAGTGCAACATTGGATTGGCCTGCGAGATAATTCGCATTCATGGATTCGGTTTGAAGATAGACATCTCCGAATCCTTGCAGTGACCAAGCTGTGACGGATATGGCTGTTCCCTCTTCCAAGCGGAGGTCATCGCCTTCGAGGAGTGTCAAATGTCCGTTTGGAATAATGCCAACGAGGTCATGATAGGACGTCCATTGCCCATCGTTGAG
>JAYYFM010000339.1:0-1168 GCA_036158745.1 Thermoplasmatota archaeon | reverse complement strand
TGCTGGAGGCATCATCGTCGGAATTTCGATGGTGCTGGATTATCCCAATGAAGATGAATCACCCAATGTCGGATTGTGTACAGGTCTCGAAGACAACGTCGAGGATATCATTTATGGAACAGTGAGCAAAAACGAGTGGACGCTCACACAGAACGATGTCAATCCAGGATCGCATGTTGTCAATTTGACATGGCACAATCAATCCTTGCTTGAAATGAAAAACATCTCGGGAATGAGCGATGATGAAATCATGCAGCAAATCGATTTCGGAATGGATGCATATGGTGCCTACGACTTCACAATCATGGTCGATGCTGATGCCTTCAATGGTAACTTCTGCACACATACAGACAACGGCGAACAAGTTTCGAGTTCAATCAGTCTGCTCGTTCTCGATGTGGCGATTGAAGGAAGCAGTGATGTCGCCGCATTATCGGTCGGTGACGGTACTGTTTCAATCGTTTTGTTTGCACCATGGTTTGTTGGGATTTTCCTCTTGGTTGGATATCTCGTCTCCAAGAAAGAGCGTTATCACCTTGGTGTTATCCTCGAAGAAGAATCCCATGTGGAAATGAAAACCTCCTCTTCAGAAGGCAAAACGTTGGTAGAAAGTTATCGTGCCCGTGTGTTGACCCTTTGTGCATTGTATGTCGCTCAAGGAATTCCCTGGGGATTCATCACTGTGACCTTCGTGACGTATCTTGCAGTTGAAGGCGTTGCAGCAGGCCAGTTGGCCTTCCTGCTTACGCTCGGTACGCTACCATGGTCGGTCAAATTCCTGTGGGGGCCAATCATTGATCGCTTCCAATTCCCAGAAATGGGCAAACGTAGGCCTTGGATTTTGATTGCTCAGAGCGGGATGATTGTTGTTCTGAGCTCGATGCTCCTTATCCCTAACATGTCCTCCAACGTTACCGTTGTCGGCGTGATGTTTCTCGTGTACAACATCTTCACAGCACTGCAAGACGTTAGTACCGATGCGCTTGCAGTTGATGTTTTGGAGCCGCATGAATTTGAAAAGGTCAACAGTTACATGTTCACGTCAAAGGCCGTTGGTGGAATCATTGGTGGAGCAGGTCTTGGTACCATCATCGGATTCGTTGGCATCAAGGGAGCGATTGTCCTCCAAATCCCTATCCTTGTGGTCATCATGCTTGTGCCGTTGTTC
>JAYYFM010000338.1:0-1169 GCA_036158745.1 Thermoplasmatota archaeon | reverse complement strand
CCTCAATTTCAATTGGCGGTTCGCTTGGCGGTGCTGTTGCAACCTTACTTTGAGAAGACCGCTTGGAAACACGACCGATGATAACGAGCAAGAAGATGAGGAGAAGTACACCACCGCCAATGGCGCCGTAAATTGCCAGATCGTCTGTGCTTACTTCTGAAAGTCCTGCTCCTAAGCCTGCCGAATCCTCTTCAGCAGCAACGATGAGGTCAAAATTAACAACATCCTTTGAATCGTCAAGGTTGCTACTTGCTTCGATAACGATTTGATTTCGAATTTCTGTTGCAGCTTCACTCGGAGCCCGAATGATGAACGAGAGTTGATCCGATACACCATCCGATTGGACGTCTTTTGCCTGAATGTATTCGCCACTTTGAATGACAAATCCGAGTTGTGTTAACTCGTTGGCATTGGTGATGCGGATATCGATTGTATCGACATCGTTCCCATCGTTCTCAACTTGGAAGGTGATTGAAATTTCTTGGCTTGTTTCCATGTTTCGAGAAGATTTGTCCGGCATGTCCAATGTCACCATTCCGTATGGCTTAATCGCAACATCTCCAGTGTGATTCGCTGTAGTGGAAAGGATTGTGCCATCGACAGGAATAGGTCCCCACGCAGTCACAGTTGCTGAAATCGTGAATTCATGCTGAACGACTGCGGCCCGATCGCTTGCGGAAAAGGTCGCTGTGAATTCTTTTGATTCGCCGGGTTCCAATGTGAACGAATCCTCAGAAATTGCCATCGTGATGATTGGACCGCCGCCGAACTCGTTTGTGATTTCAACTGATTCAGCAACGATGGAACCATCGTTGGTGACGATACAGGTTACAATTCCATCACTGGATTGCCCCGGTTTGACTATTACCTCTGGATCGTCACCACAGTCCATTGAAATGGCCCCTGGAGCACCGCCTTGTGCAGTCGCTGGCGATGGAAGTAGACTGATGAAAAGAAGTGCTACGAGCACCGCAGCGAAGGTCCTTTCTTTGCCTGCCATAGACCATCGATACCGAAGGATTTGATGAATGTGATGGATGAATTATGTACAAAAAAACGATTATTCTGCATCACCATACAATGCGTTCGGTATGTCAACATGACATTTCCATAGAATTTCTTCATCCATACCCGCTTCGATCAATTGCTGTGTTCTCTTAGGCACAGTC
>JAYYFM010000337.1:0-1171 GCA_036158745.1 Thermoplasmatota archaeon | reverse complement strand
CTTTCAGTTGCATTGTGAAAAATTATGCTGTTCTCGTTAAGAATGTTCGTTCCTAACGAGAGAATTTCTCTCAATAATCAAACAGTGTTGGTTGCGTCGCAGAAGGTTTGTTTTCATGAGGCGTGGTCGTTTCAGACAATCGTTGCAACAGGGTTTTCTCATCCCAAACTTGGACATCCAATTTCTCAGCTTTGGCAAGTTTCGATCCAGCATTTTCACCTGCGACAAGCACAGATAGATTCCCTGAAACACTGCCAACAACCTTTCCTCCACCAGCCTTGATTCGTGCTTGAATACTCTTTCTCGATTCAGAAAGTGTACCAGTTACGCAGAACGTCATGCCTTCCAGTGGGCCACCAGCTTCGACCAGTTCCTCTTGCTGAATCGTTAGAAAGACAAGAAGATCGGTGATGAATGCTTTCCGAAGATGGATTCCATCCCGTAGTTGGAGTGCAACAATTTCGCCAACGCCCTCGATCGATGTTAATTCCAACATTCGAGAGTCATCTTCGAGACTGTCATCAACCCATGCTAGAAGTTGCTCTGGAGCCTTGAAGTGATTCGAAATTCCTGCTGCCAATTCTGGGCCAATGCCTGGTAAACCAAGAGCACTGAGGAACTTTGAGAAGGTCATCGAACGACTCTTGTTGATCTCATTGAGAACCTTGTCTGATGACTTTTGACCCATCCGATCCAGTGAAAGCAACATGCGCTCATCAAGTCGATACAAATCGGCGATGCTTGATATGAGATTCTCATCGATGAGTTGCTCAACGAGTTTTTCCCCAATTCCATCCATTTCAAGCGCTCGGCAATAATAGAGGATGCTTCGACCCAGTCGTGCCGTACATTGGACATCTGTGCAACGAAGGAATGCTCCTTCAATCTCGACTGGTCCGTTGCAAGCAGGACAATCTTCAGGCGGCGAAATACTCCGGGGTTGTGGCAACTCGCCATGGAATGGCTCCCCATCAGCATGCACTCGACCATCCATATCGTGTTGCGTTGCAGGGCCCAGGCTCGCTTCGATCTTCGGTATAACATCTCCGCGACGAACAATTCGAACCTTATCACCGATTTGAATGCCCAATCGTTCAACTTCGCCGAGATTATGCAAAGTTGTGTTCTCTACTGTCACACCACCAACGCGTTGGGGCGCAATGCGTGCAAC
>JAYYFM010000336.1:0-1180 GCA_036158745.1 Thermoplasmatota archaeon | reverse complement strand
TTCATTCCGCCGAACATGGCCTGCGCGAACGTCAAAATGTCTGCAAGTCCTTCTTCGAGTTCACTGGATAGCGGAGTGAGTCCTGGACTTTGCGCGAATTGTTGCATGAGACGTAGTTGGTTGATTGCGAATTCGGTACGCTGGCCACCTGCCTCGTCATAGAGGGCCATCTCAAGAATCTCAAGTCGCTCGGACCACTCCAAAATCTTCTCCAATTCATCAGGGTCAAGCAGATCGCTCTTGGAAAGGAAGTTCTTGGTTGGAAGTCCCAATCGGAACTCAACAATTGAGGAGAGCAACATCTGTGAAACAAAGCCAGATGGTGATCGAGATAGCATTGGGTCAAACAAGTAAATAATTGCTGACTGATCACGACCAAGGACTTCGATGAGGTGGTTGCTTGCCTCACGGAACGCAAACAATTCGACCTGTCCAGGCGTATCAACAATCATCATCTCGCCTGTTAGTGCATGGAGTTGTTCTGCAACGTCTCCTGCTTGTGAGGCGAGTAGGTCAGCAGCGAGAATTTGAGCACCGTTCGGTCCGAGATCGTACTCTGTCATGACTTCCGTCAACGAAATTAAATCTCGAACATCGAATTCTGCATCGTAATGGACACGCTCTGCTCCTGGATCGAGATTCACTGCGATAACATCGGTCTCGAGGAAACGAGACCATCGTTGAAAAGACGTAACCAGAGATGACTTTCCAGCTCCTGCAGTTCCAACAACAAACAGGACTGGAGGCGTACCACTATCTTGTCCGACCATGAATAATCCTCCAACCCAACCTACATGAACTCAGCGCCAAAAGACTGCAATCGAGCAAAACTAACCAACAGAACGGTTATGTGCTAGACAACAATGGCAAGGTTGCACTTTGCTATATGGAGGAGAGAAAATGACGGACGAAGATACAAACAAACCTGAAGCACCACCAGGCATGCCACCTATGCCACCAATGCCACCAATGCCACCAATGGGTGACGCACCACCGGAACCTCCAGGTATGCCGCCAATGCCTCCAATGCCCGAAGCTCCACCGGCTCCACCTGGTATGCCACCAATGCCTCCAATGCCTGAAGCACCTCCGGCTCCACCTGAAATGCCACCAATGCCTCCAATGCCTGAAGCACCTCCGGCTCCACCTGAAATGCCACCAATGCCTCCAATGCCTGAAG
>JAYYFM010000335.1:0-1182 GCA_036158745.1 Thermoplasmatota archaeon | reverse complement strand
GACCTTTCTCTCTGGATACTCAGCTGGGCCCAAGCGTCACTCTGTCCCTACGGTAGATATCGCGATTTCTCCATAACCAGGTCAAATTCAATTGCGCGGATTTGAACAATCCATTCTCCGGGGTGAGATTCTGGGAATTCAATGCTCCAGAAACCGTTCGCTTCGGTTTGTGTGATAATGGTGTCGATATGAACTGAGAAGTCCATATTAAGCATCGTCACTTCGACAGTCGTTCGACCTTCATCTACAATGTACCCTTCTAGGGAATGATTGGTTCCTGTCCACTCTGAATAGTAATTTTCTACAAGTATCAAGGGTTCTGCGTTCGCAATTTGTGGTTGGTTATTTTGGTCTCCTGTATCCGTGATTTCGATCTTTTCGCTCTCGCCTGCGTCCTCATCGTTCGATGAGAGAGTGAATACTGCTAGTGAAGACCCGACTAAAAGCAAAACCAAAAGAGCGGCGGCAACCTTACTATCCATGTTGTGGACAAACATTCGGCAGCATTTAACATTGTGTTGACATTGTCTGGCAAGGGTTCACAAACCATGATTTCTAGCCCCGGCCATGCAGCACGTGGACAAACCTCTGCGCAGTATTCTTGCGAGGTCCAATGCTCCAAAGGGTAAGATTCGCCTTGCCATATTATGTTCAATTCTCAACAAAATCTGGGACTTGGCCCCCCCGCTACTGATTGGTGTAGCTGTCGATGTCGTTGTGCAAAAAGAAGATTCTCTGTTAGCGCAGTGGGGCATCATCGACCCCTGGAATCAACTCATTGTTCTAGCAGTAGCAACATTTGTCATATGGGGTCTTGAATCATTGTTCGAATACTTCTATGCGGTTTTGTGGCGCAATCTCGCTCAAACAGTACAACATAATCTCCGGATTACAACCTTTGATCATGTCCAAAACCAATCCATGACGTGGTTTGACGAACATCAGAAAGGCGATCTTCTTGCCATCATGAACGATGATGTCAATCAACTTGAACGATTTCTCGACAAAGGTGCAAACGACCTCTTGCAAGTAACAACGACAGTAATCGTTGTTGGTGCTGTATTCTTGTATCTCTCATGGGAAATTGCACTGTTTGCAGTACTTCCGATTCCTGTTATCCTGTGGGGGTCCTTCCTCTACCAGAAGAAACTTGAGGTCCGATATCGCGATGTTCGAGCAACT
>JAYYFM010000334.1:0-1197 GCA_036158745.1 Thermoplasmatota archaeon | reverse complement strand
TGCCATTGCTCTCGAGTTGTCAGGTGTCCCTTCGAACGAAGCCGTCGCTGCAGCTGAAGATGCATTGCAGAAAGTTGGTCTCGGCGACAGGCTCAATTTCATCCCAGACCAACTCTCTGGTGGACAGCAACAGCGTGTTGCGATTGCTCGAGCCATTGCTGGCAACCGCCCGGTACTATTGGCGGATGAGCCGACCGGAAATCTCGATATTGCAAGTGGCAAAGAAGTTCTCAAACTGTTCAAAGATCTCTGTCATGATGAGGAGAACCCCATCTCAATTCTCATGGTTACACACGATCCTGACCTTGCTTCGAACGCTGATCGCATGCTTCTTCTCAACGATGGGAAAACCGAAGCATCCGATATTCGCTCTGCTTGGGGCCTTGATGAGGAAGGTGAGGAAGAATGAGCGACGATGTCTTGGATTTGCAAGACAGCGACTTTGGTCAGAATCGCTCTCGCTTTCGACGCTACCAACATGCTTTGATGGAATTGCCGAGTCGTTTACGACTTGCTGGTCAGAGCGCATGGCGTGGTAAGGAGCGCGGAATGGCTGTTATCGCTGGTGTATTCCTCGCATCGCTTGTTATCACGACCGTTCTTGCTTACGGTGTTGGATTGTCCCAACTGTTCTTTGAAGAATCTCTGGATTCCGAACCGTTCGATGCGAAGATTGAGTTCGCCCGAACGCCTGTAGAGAACGCCTCAGGGTGGACCAACAATACCACGACGATGACCGAAGTATGCGATGAATTGATGGATGAATTCTCGGAATTCAACGATTGTACTCTCGTTCTTGGGCGTCAAGGAATTCATAGTGGTGGCTTCTTCAACATCGAGTTTGTCGTCGCTCAACCACTCGAAATGCGAGCGATTTCAGACAACGAAAATCCGTTATGGGATTCGATGAATTTCGACTATCCTGAAGCGCTTGATGCAGGTCCGCCTATTTCCGACAAGCGAGCCATTCGATTCCTTGGACCTGAAGCGTTTGATGGTGAGCTAGCTGACCGGCTTGGTGAAAACATCATCGCTGGTTTGGGTGAGTGGCCTACACCAGAAAACATGAGCGAGAATCGCGGCATCATCCTGCCATCGACCATTGCAAGTGAAGCGCAAGCCAAAGTTGGTGATGTCCTTGATGAACTCACCTTCGCCTATGTTGTTGATGAATCGACGCTGCTTGAGGCGAGCATT
>JAYYFM010000333.1:0-1198 GCA_036158745.1 Thermoplasmatota archaeon | reverse complement strand
AAACACTGGCGGGTACCATTCGAATCGTCCCAGTCGTGAACATGCCAGGTTACCGCTCAAAATCGAGATATTTCCCCGATGGAAGAGATTTGAATCGAAACTTCCCAGGAAACTCAAAGGGCTCATCGACTCGAAGAGTTGCTTCGCAAGTTTGGAAATATCTCGTCGAAGACTCGGATGCAATCATTGACTTGCATAGCGCAGGAAAAGGGCGTTCCAACATGCCTCAACTCCGAGTTGACCTCGCACATGCTGGTTCAAACATACTTGCAAAAGCCTTTGGTATCGAAATTCTTCTTGATTCAAAACCTCCGAAAGGATCTCTACGTTTCAACGCAAATGAGGAAGACATTCCTTCAATTACATACGAAGGAGGAGGCGCAAATTGGCTCGACCAGGCTTCGGTCAAGGTCGCAGTACACGGTGTCATGAACGTCCTTCGAAAACTCAAAATGGTTCCGGGGAAGCCACACAGGCCACGATTCAGAATGCTTGCAAGTGGATCGACATGGTTGAGAGCCGGTGAAGGAGGCCTCCTTGATTTGTTCGTCGATAGCGGTTCAATTATGAAAGAAGGTGACGTCGTTGCTCGTATATCCGATCCGGCTACACCCGGCCTTTCCGTCGATATTCTAGCCCCTGAGGATGGGCTCATGATTTGTATTGCAACGAACCCGTTCGTAGCAGCAGGAATGCCCGTGGGTCATTTCTTGCCTGTTTCAAAACACATGTCTCTGCTCGAAGAACAAGTCGATGGATTTGGTCGATTTATCACACAAGGATCGCTCGATGAGCCTGTATGGCGAGAAGAAGAAGAAATTGAAGTCGAAGTTCGTGGAGAGTGGGACGGCGGTAGTGTCGACAGCGGATGGATTGAAGCCACTCTCGAAGAGGCAAATCGAGATGATAACGAAGAGGAAGCGGAAACCTGAGCATAGGGTACCGTTCGTATGACCATCCATACGAAGGGCCCCCCTTCGTATTTCAAAAAAAATCTTCTAATTTTCTCTGAGGGGATTTCTGCTCAGGGAGTAATTCATTTTCATTTGCATATTCGATTGGATTAGTATTGAATAATTCTTTACTTCCGTCGAATTTCTCAACTGTCGCGAGTCTGATTTCATCTATCGC
Organism: Thermoplasmatota archaeon; assembly: GCA_036158745.1. Taxonomy (GTDB): domain Archaea; phylum Thermoplasmatota; class Poseidoniia; order Poseidoniales; family Poseidoniaceae; genus MGIIa-L2. The sequence continues at coordinate 67 of JAYYFM010000333.1, read as the reverse complement.
TAACAGTTCGGACTCCAATTCTTTAGCATCTTTACCCATTTCGAATCTTAGCGTTTGTAGAAGTTTC
>JAYYFM010000332.1:0-1199 GCA_036158745.1 Thermoplasmatota archaeon | reverse complement strand
CTATCCCAAGAGAACCATTCTTCGGCAGCACTCTTCTGCTTCAATATCCCCATCGAGAAGCGTGTTGAGTGCTTTTGTAAACGGAATTTCAATGCCTTGGTCGATGGCTCGATCACGGAACATGCGTGCTGCACGAACACCTTCTGCTACCATGGTCATTTCTTCAAGAGCTTCATCCAATGTCTTCCCTGTTCCAAGTTTCTCACCCATGGACCTGTTTCGTCCAAACGGAGATGTAGAGGTCACGTAAAGGTCACCCAATCCTGCAGGACCAAAGGCTACCTCCGCTCTTGCTCCAAGAAGTGGCAAGAGAATGCATCCTTCCTTGAAACCTGCACTGAAAATAGCGGCTTTCAGGTTGTCTCCACCAAGTGTTCCAATGGTCTTCAATCCGTCAACAAGGCCGCATGCAAGGGCAACGACGTTCTTGAACGCACCCCAAAGCTCCGCACCTTCAGGGTCGGAAGCGGCGTGCAAAAGCAATGTAGGTGTAGACAGTGTATCTGCAAGTCGTTCAGCCACAGAGAGGTCCTCAGACGCTACCAACGCTGTTGTCATTACACCTCCGGCTGCTTCTGGAGCGATGGTTGGACCAGTGAGTACCGCTAGCGGATTCGAGCAATTTGCATTCTTCAAAGCCTCATGAATCGCTTGAGAAATCAACCGCTTTCCTGGAGCGAGTCCCTTTGCCAAATCGAGCAAGACGTGACCAGGACGGAGGAATGGAATGATGTTATCAACCACGTCGAGAATGACGGATGAAGGAATGGCAAGCACAACGATTTCAACACCATCAAGTGCTTCTTCAAGATGCATTGTTGCTTCCAATCCTTCGACAGATTGTTGTGGCAAATATTTCCGATTAATCCCATCCATGGTGATCGATTCATACACTTCTTGTTCAATGGTCCAACCTTTCACATGGTGACCTTCAAGCAGCCAAAGACGGGCAATAGCCGTCCCCCAATTTCCCAATCCCAACACCGCAATGTGTGCCATGACTAGGGACTTCGAACTCTTTGTCCTTATGTGCATTCCCTTCACGAGAGCCAGAAAGGCACAATTTCTGAGAAGATTTGATTCACCGAATCAGAACAAGTCGTCATCGTCTTCCTCATCGAAGGAAAAGACATCTTCCTCTTCTTTCTTCTTGGAAGCAGCGGCCTTCTTCTTTGGCTTCTTTTCTTCCGTGACTGGCT
>JAYYFM010000331.1:0-1212 GCA_036158745.1 Thermoplasmatota archaeon | reverse complement strand
GACGCAGAAGGATTGGGCACAGTGGGTGCGGTAGCGATCGATTCCAAAGGAAATCTAGCGGCCGCTACTAGTACCGGAGGAATGACTGGAAAACCCGACGGAAGAATTGGTGATACACCAATAATCGGTGCAGGAACATGGGCAGACCGGAACATCGCCGTTTCATGCACGGGAGTTGGTGAAGCCTTCATTCGAACATGTGCAGCACACCGTCTTGCAACGAAGTTTGAGACTGGACTAAGTCTTGATGACGCGTGTCGAGATGTTCTCGATGCTGTTGAGCCAATCGGTGGACGTGGAGGCGTTATCGCCGTGACAAAGGACGGAGATGTTGCAACACCATTCCAGACCATGCTCATGTACCGAGGCGTATGGAATGATGGAGAAATCACGATTGGCATCGGTCCAAACGATGTTGATTTAGATTCGATGGATTGATAATCAATCGATGAGACGAATTCACCATGGGAAACGACCGAACCTTGTCCAAGGCTCGAAAAATCGCACAACGTCTCGCAGGTCAAATCGAAAAGTTGAGTGATGCACTCGAAGATCTCGAGTTGGAATTCGCCATGCTGATGAAAACCATCGATAAGATGGAATCGAAGCAAGGAACTCCCCGAGAAGTCCAGATTGACGTCTCTGTCAAGGTTGACGAAGAAGACGACAACGACTTCGACGTCACCAATACGTCTGCACCTACGGTCAAAGGCCGACGAAAATTCTGATCATTCTGTAGCCTCAAGCGCCCCAGATTTGCGAGCTTCGATGAACGAGCGAACGCATAGGAACGTGTATGCTGAGCCAGTTACAAGCAGCATCAACATCGACGAGGTTGCATAGTTCAGACCATCGGACATGACCATGAAGAATCGGGTTCCTCCCAATGCACAAAACAGACCGAATAATACAGCGATGTGCATCCAGAATTTACGAGCCTCCGGGTTACGAGTTGCAAGAATGCCAGAGAGAAGAATCGGTGCGCCGAGCATCGATGGGAAATACGATGTGATTGAATCTGATTCTGAGAGGATGGATACTGCAATCCCCCACAAGACAAGCATAGCTCCATATCCGGTCGTCAGGTTTGGCAAAAAGTTGGAACGTTCTTCCATGCTCTTTCCAAGTGAAGGAGGTTTATCAGTTCAATTCCTGCCCTAGACCTCCCATAGCGTTGATTTAATAACGGCCGTTTTTGGTTATTAATCATGG
>JAYYFM010000330.1:0-1217 GCA_036158745.1 Thermoplasmatota archaeon | reverse complement strand
GGGGGCGAGCGGAATGGATTCACAACCTGGGCACTGTTCCTGACGTACACATGATTGTACCGGCGGAATGGTAGATCTACCGTTGACACGAGATCCATCAGGTAGTCGACCATCGAAAATAGGAACCATTCCAGGACCATCACCAAGAGGGACGTTCGTGAATGCAGCAATGTTCTTGGCGATTTGAAGGCCAGCGTCATCGTTGATCCAAACATTCGTACGGCACATGCCATGTTTTCGATGGGCAACTTTGACACACTGTGTTCCGCCATTGTACATGACTTCTTCCAGATTGTCGTCCTCAAACAAGACAGCAAGGTCTCCGTGGGGATTTGGTGCAACTGAACCTTCGACATGGTAAATTGGAGAAGGATGGTTCGATTCAGTGTAAATTGTGACATTTCCGTATTGTTCGAGAATTTGTTCAGACATTGTTCAACCTCCGATGAGTTTTGTTGCACCTAGGAAAATGAACATTGACATGGCCATCCAACCAGGGACGAACCACATGGTGTCTCGCATACGGCCAAGCATTCGGCCAGAAACTGCGACACCGACAGCACTTGCGACAGCAAAGAACAAACTGAATGTTGAGAGGAAGCCTTCAATCTGGAAGCCGGATGAAGCAGGCGTGAAGAGGCCCACGAGGAATCCGATGAGACCTGGAAGGCCGATGCAAACGAACAGTACAATGAGAATCCCTCGCCCTTGAAGTTCTGATTCTCGCTTGTTCATGAGATCGTTCAAACGCTCGTAATCCATGGAGAGATTCATCAAAATCTCTTGGAGAGGAGCATTTTGTTCAATCGCCGTCTCTAGAAGATGCATGACACGTTGAACTTGCGACGAACGAGACTTTGTAGCAAAGCTCGAGAGTGCAGCATCGAACGATGAGGAGTGACTTTCTTTGAGCGTTTCAACAAGAAGTGGGCCAAGTGGTGCGGGCGCAGTCTTTGCCTGATGTTGCATGGCTTCCTGAATACCAAGCCCTGCACCGACTTCATCGGACAATCCTTCCAAAAAGGAGGGTAGTGCGTTTTCGATTTTACGTCGTCGTATGCGCTCTCGAATAGGAGGTATTCCTCCTCCAATCATGGCGATTCCTACGACACCAAGCATGAGCATCATTGGCTGATTGCTAAAGGATTCAAGGAAACGGAAGAGCATGAAATCACAATCCAGGGTCCTTTGTATGGGTCTTGAGACCAATCATGATC
>JAYYFM010000329.1:0-1218 GCA_036158745.1 Thermoplasmatota archaeon | reverse complement strand
CTACGCCGACTTCAAGAACCGCTTTCTTATCGGGAAACCATGGACGACCCAAACAAGCGAATGGTATGGATTGACCTTGAAATGACTGGTTTGGACTTGGAACGAGAAAGCATCATCGAAATTGCAACAATCATAACCGACTCCGAACTCAACATCATTGCCGAAGGCCCAAATCTTGCGATTTCAGTTGCTGAAGAGCTCATCGAAGGCATGGATGAATGGAATACTCGACACCACTTTGGAAGTGGATTGATCGACCGAGTGCGGAACGATTCGGTCAGTTTGGAAGAGGCAGAGCGACAAACCCTCGAGTTCATCAAAGAACACGTACCGAAAAGAACGGCACCACTCTGTGGCAATTCGGTATGGAACGACCGCCAATTCTTGGTCAAAGAAATGCCAAGTGTTGCGAGGTATTTGCATTACAGAATGGTTGATGTTTCGACCATCAAGGAACTCGCACGACGATGGTATCCAGGGCTACCAAAATTCGAGAAGCAAGGTGCACACCTCGCCCTCGATGACATCCGCGAGTCTGTGTACGAATTGGTTCACTTTCGCGAATTGATCTTCAACGACCGTCCGTGACAAATCCTCTCCATCGTCGCATGTATTCAACGAATGTTGGACTCAGGTCCGCTGAACGAAGTTCCTCAGGCGTAAATGGAGCCTCCTTCGGATTGTAGGTCGAATCAGTGACCAAAGAAGCCCAATCTGGATGCGGTAGTGCGACTCGAGCAACGCCGACTGCTTGAGCCCCTTGATCGAGGACAAACTGAGCATCCACAGCATTCCAAACAGAACCAGTCGACACAATTGGAATCGACTTGGAATAGATGGAACAAAGTTCCTTTGTGATGGTTTGATGATTGTCTTGTTTTTCAAAGACATCCCAGCACGAGATATGGAGTGCATCGACTCTCTCCTTGATGAGCAACTCGATAATCTGCTTCGTATCCTCCATGGTGATTCCTATTTCATCAGATACTGGCGAAAGGCGAACCATGATGGCAAATTCATCGCTGACAACCTCTCGAATACCACGGATGATTCGCAGAAGGAACGTACATCGCTGTTCTACATCGCCCCCAAACGCATCACTACGTCGATTGGTATTCGAACCAAGAAACTGAGCGATAAGGTAACCATGTGCTCCATGCAGTTCAACGCCATCAAACCCTGCTGTTTCACAACGTTGTGCTGCTCTGATAAAGCATG
>JAYYFM010000328.1:0-1226 GCA_036158745.1 Thermoplasmatota archaeon | reverse complement strand
ATCACTGCACCACATTTCTCCATCAAGTCGATGGTTAAACCTGAGTGTCGACGACTTACAGAAATCCCGTTTGTTTGAATCACACAATCAGTTTCCAGTCCACACGAAGCAAGCAAAAGACTCGAGTATGGCTGTGAGGATTTCGAGACGTCCACAGTTACCTCCTCGCCTTGCCAGGGTCCGTGGACAAGTATGGGCAAGCGTTCCTGCTCCACTCCGTAGGAGAGGTCCACTCCGAGCGGAGCTAGTGCATCTAGGAGTGCCGAGTGGTTTCTATTTCGTAGACTTGAATCTCCATCGATCATGCTCACAAACTGAAGTCGTGAGGTGAGTCCGAGAAGCAAACGCAGGGCTGTTCCAGAGTTGCCAGCGTGTAACACACTCGGAGAACGATTGAACCCGTTGACTCCAGTTCCGGTTATCTCTATTCCATGTTCAAGGTCGCAAAATCCAACCCCAAGTTGGGCAAGACATCGCCTCATGCTCTCTGCATCTTCTCCGAGTCCTGAAAATCCAGTAAGTTGATGCTTGTTTGGACTTAGTGCACAAAGATGCATCATCCGAATGAGATGGCTTTTCGATGGAGGAAGAATCCAATTCTCATTGGATACATTGGTGGGTTGCACCTCGAGGGCTGGGATGTGGCTTGGACGGTGCCCTTTTCCTCGGGCCCCCCAGCGTTTCACCCAACCTTTTGCCATGGTTGCCCCACAGAACCATCTCAGATGAAGGCTTGCAAACATTCACAATACAAAGGGCATAGGAGAACACATGGTCCTCGAGGATGCATTCCATCGTCCTCTCCTCGATCTGAGAATATCGGTGACCGACCGCTGCAACATGCGATGTCGTTACTGCATGCCTCGGGAACACTTCGATGAGAATCATGAATTCCTGCCAAAGGAAGACATTCTGCGATTTGAGGAAATTGTCCGTGTTGTACAAGCTCTCCTACCGCATGGTCTTCGTAAGGTACGTCTCACTGGAGGTGAACCGTTGCTACGAAGAAATTTGAGCGAATTGGTTCGCCAACTGCGAGCGTGTTCTAAGGAACTCGACATCGCAATTACGACCAATGGTCTCTTACTCAGTAAGCATCTAGATTCATTGGTCGATGCTGGACTAAGTCGTGCAACGATTTCATTGGATGCCTTGGACGAGAACACGTACCAATTGATGGGCGATACGGAAGCAACACCAGCGATTGTCTTGAAGGCCATCGATCA
>JAYYFM010000327.1:0-1226 GCA_036158745.1 Thermoplasmatota archaeon | reverse complement strand
CCAACCTTCTGGCGATTCGTGGCCTGTGAAGGATTCGCCCATGTTGGGACGAGAAGATTCATCTTCTTGACCGCACCGCTTCAATAATGTTCAAAATAAATCTCTGAATTTGAATGCGTTACCCTGTGAGCATCATCATGAACGTAGCCAATGATGGCAGCATTTGGTTCGTGCAGTTGAACGAAGGAAAGGATGGAATCTGCTTGGTCTTCCGCGACGGCAAGGACCATCCCAAGGCCCATGTTGAAGGTTCGATGCATCTCCAAATCGGTCACGTTGCCTTGAGATTGCAGCCATGTGAATTCAGGTGGTATTGGCATCGGGGTTTCGATATGCCACCCGAGTTTATCATGTAGGCGCAGGAGATTGGACAAACCGCCGCCTGTAATGTGGGCAATTCCGTGGACTGCATGAACCGAACCTTGAACAGATTTCAGATGGTTGAGCAATCCGACAACAGGAGAGCAGTAGATTTTGGTAGGAATGAGGAGAACGTCTGCTAACATGGGGCTTTCTGGGATCTCTCTGCCGGAGAATTCAGCGTTGAAAGGACATGCATCTGTGTATGCCAAACCCATGTGTTGGATGATGTTACGAACGAGCGAGAACCCATTTGAGTGAATGCCAGATGATGGCAGTCCTATGAGAACATCCCCTGATTCCAAGCGTTCTCCAGTAATGGCTGAGTCCTTGTCAAGGAATCCGAGTGCAGTACCGGAAAGATCGAGTTCTGTAACAATCCCAGGAAGCGAAGCTGTCTCTCCACCAGCGAGTGTAACATTCGCCAATTCACATGCCTTGGCGAGCGAAGCGCCGACTGCTGCGTGAACTTCAGGATCTGGTTTTGGAACTGCAATGTAGTCCACAAATGCGATCGGTTCAGCACCGACACACAACAAATCGTTGACGTTCATCGCCATACAATCGATACCAACACTGTCCCAATTCTTGACTGCAGTTGCAATCTGCAACTTGCTGCCAACACCATCGGTTGCCATGGCCAAGAGATGATTTCCAAATTCAATCAATCCACCAAAACCGCCAGGCAAGTCAACAGGCGCTCCAGGTGTTCCAGCTTTTCGCGTTGAACGCTGGAGCGAACCGATGAGCGAGGCGACGGCTGCACCTTCAAGATCGATATCGACGCCGCTCGAGGCGTAATCCATTTGGTCGCTCATGGATTTACCAAAGCAAGACCATTCATGAATCAATCGTCTCGCCAATCA
>JAYYFM010000326.1:0-1229 GCA_036158745.1 Thermoplasmatota archaeon | reverse complement strand
AACTCGTTGTGTGTCTTTGGTTCAAAATCGAAGGATGGTTTTTCACCGTGTAGAGAATGCTTGGTGTTGCCTGATTCATCAGCACCCGATGGGACATCAGGATGCAAGAGGTTTGGAATCGACATACGCACAGAATCACGTTCGGATAGGAGTGCATCGGTCTTCTTTTCCATTTCAGAAATTTGTGCTCCGAGGTCGGCGACTTCTGAAAGGATGCGCTGTGCTTCGGCTTCATCACCTGACTTCTTGGCAGCCCCAATTCCACGTGCAGCCTCGTTCTTTTGACGTCGCAATTCGTTCGTTTCTCGAAGCATCAACTTCCATTCAGAATCGAGCGCAAGCACCTTGTCGATGCTGTCGTGAGGAAGACCTCGGCGATCGTGATCTGCACGAATTTTGTCAACCTCTTCACGGAACACTTGCATATCCAACATGTTCAATCACCTTAGAAACTGATGTTAAACTGGAACATCGCCATACCAATCGTCAACAAGCCACCAACAATGTAGCCGAGAATAGCACCACCATTGAGCAACGGAAGACCTGCTTGGGCTTGTCCTTTGCCAACATAATACATGAGAATTGAATATCCAATGAGGCTGCCTATGAGCGTCGTCATGGCCATGATGAAGCCATTGTCACCTCCAACATACTGCAGCGTAGATAGAACAAGCATCCCTGGGAAGATCACATCACCAAGCCCCATCAGCATCGCATCGCTGCTCTTCGCAACAACACGCTCACGGGGGGCTTGTTGTACTGCATCACGTGGAGTCTCCTCTACTGCATCGTGAACAGTGGTTCGCTCCGTGCGCATCGAATAGTCAGAATCCTGAGGGGCTACCAACAGGATGGGTAAGTTGAGATTCATCATCGTATCCGCAAGATCGAGCATGTGCTTCGATTTGTACACCGCCCAAGCATCGTATACGGCTGCGGCAATCATGAACACCATAATCAAGGTTGGAACAAATGAAACACCAAGCATGACGATGACCCCACTTCCAACGAGAATACCAACCGTGTTGACAACGTACCACTCACTGTGGACGTAGAGGAGAACCATCAACAGGATACTGATGAGGAGACCGATGATGGTCGGAATGTCCTCAATGACAAGGCCTCCAACGAGGAACATGGATGATTCTACGACACCACTTGAAGTGGTATATGTTCCATCGATGACTGTGGCATAGAAATGGATGGTTTCATCTTCAACATCTTGAGGT
>JAYYFM010000325.1:0-1230 GCA_036158745.1 Thermoplasmatota archaeon | reverse complement strand
TCATCGTGGGTGGACCAGCTGCAGAAATTCCACACACTGTTCTTCAAGCCGTTCTCGCTGCTGAAGCGGAGGAAGCATCCAACGATGACTTCATCCCAGTAGAGGAATACCCAATTTCCTCGAACGTCGGCTACTACCCTGGCTGTGTCGATTATCTCGACCAAGAGATGGTCTTCTCTCACGTGAACGAGGGTGAAATGAACCTCGGTGATTCAACTACAGCTGCCTTTACTCTGTTCGAAGAAATGGGACACGATGTTTCCTACCTTGGCCGTGACTTCCTCAAGTGCTGTGGCCACGACCAGAAGTGGCAAGGACTGACAGAAGTCTTTGACAAACTCAAGGCCTACAACCAGAAGAAAATCGAAGCATCCGGTATCGATACACTGGTTTCTTCATGTGCAGAATGTTTCCGAACCTTTGCTCGTGATTACGAACTCGAGGGTGTTAAGGTCATGCACACAACGGAATACCTCATCGAGAACGGATTCGATATGCAACTCTCGACCGATGCAACCACCGTCACCTACCACGACCCATGTCGTCTCGGTCGACAAATGGGCATCTATGACGAGCCACGTGAGCTCATCAACGCTGTTGAGGGTGTCGATCTTGTTGAGATGGAGCACCATGGCGAAGACGCCATGTGCTGTGGTGTCTCGAGCATGATGTCGTGCAATGAGAATGCCCGCGCACTCCGTGTCGCTCGAATGGAAGAAATCAAGTCGACTGGAGCAGACACGATGCTGACCTCCTGTCCAAAGTGTGTTTCGCACTTTGAGTGCCTCAAGTTTGAGGGAGATGAGCGCTACGAGGACATCGAGATTCTCGATGTTGTGTCCTTCCTTGCTCGTGAAGTCAACGCAAAGAAGAGTGAACTTCCTGCAGCAACTCAAACCGAAGTTGAAGCTTGAAATTAATCTTCAGATGGTACGTCATCGTCCATTCCGACGATCTCGTAATTCGAAGGGAACAGAGCGATCAGAACACCGGCAATGAGGCTGATAAGGCCCCACATGAATTCTTGCTGAACAAAGAGAAGTTCAAGTGCGATAACGCAAAGAACGAGTCCACCGATGTTTGAAGTCCAAACGAGTGTCTTGAAGGTTCCAAGCGATACGCCAGTCGTCCCTTCCTTGCGGTATGGGCCGAATTCTCCACCAAAACGTTGAGCAGTTGGTTGTTTTCCTTTTTTTGACATGTCACATCACCTCATCGGTCGATCATGCT
>JAYYFM010000324.1:0-1232 GCA_036158745.1 Thermoplasmatota archaeon | reverse complement strand
AAGGTGAGGGTCTGCGATGGAATGGGCTTGTGTGATGAGGCTCAGGTAGATGTGACCGTTCTACCGGAACCAGATGCAGATCCTTCTCTCTCAGACTTCAGCTGGGATGAGTGGAAATCATGGATGTCCGATGCAGGAAGTGATGCACTTGGGTTCATTGCTCTCATTCTCGCTGCTTTGATTCTTGGTTGGCTTGTCATGCGTCAACCGAATGAAATCGAAGAGGAAGCCAAGCAGAATGCTGAGACGTACGACGTTGAGCATGCTGATGATGGTGGATTGCTTGGTATGGACCACCACTCGCCTCCACCTGCGCCGAAGATTCTTTCCAAGCAAGAGCGTAGAAATGACGAGAGCGGCTACATCCGACCCTTGCGACGTCGAGAATAAACGAATGCCTCAAGAACCTCGTCGTCAACCTTGTGTTAAGGGGTGAACGCATGTTTCAACGAAGAGCAGTTTTTCTTCTTTCGATTCTGCTCGTACCTTTACTGAGTGGTATCTTTGCCCCATCCTTTGGTTCCGCTTCGGCAGCAATTGATGATTGCCAAGGAACGCTCTCTCCTATCGTTTGGAACGAAACCATCTCGAGACATGCTGAAGTCCCTTTCAACGATTATTGGGATCCGTTCTACTACGAGGAGGATTGGGATGATGATGGTCGTGACCGAGGTCGCTCATCAGAGCCGATGAATTCTGATGGAGAAAACATCGACCCATCACTTTCTCCTGAAGAGCCTTGGATGTACAATGCCTATCATTCTCCAGTACCCGTTGAGACGCTTACCACTAACATCGCTACGACGATACTTGTTGGTAACGACAGCGCTGGGGCCCTGCGTGTCAATCTCTCGAGCTCCCATCGAACCACCATCTGCGTAGAGATTCAAGGGATTGTTGGAAATTTAACTGTCCCTGCAAAAGCAGATGTGTACTTGATGACGACGTCCCAATACGAACGCTATGAATGGTCCTACAATCGAATGCATGGAACCGATTATGATTTTTGGTTTGATAGAGAAAGTCTGAGTGATGATGAATTTGTGACAGAAGTTTCTCCTGAATGGGCTGCCTTTGATGTCACTGGATGGAAAACATACAGGATTGGAACATTTCAAGGCAACTATGGTGGGGCCACCGCATTCCAGCATATTATTATGGCGATGATAAGAAAGATTTTGTTGTAGCAATCAATCCCCAACAAGCAATTGAAAAAATAAGAAAATTAACTA
>JAYYFM010000323.1:0-1245 GCA_036158745.1 Thermoplasmatota archaeon | reverse complement strand
CACTCTTCTTCATGTTTGACGGAAATCAATCGGCTTCATCAATGCTTGGAGGTTTACAGCGTCAATATCCTACTTTCCAAGCCCCTCGTTTAGTAACGAAACCGTACAATGTTACGTTATGTTCACGTGCCAAATTGACCGCTGCAGATGAAAATGCACCAAGAGATGCTATGGCTGGAATCCCAACCCGTACACATTTTGCTACAATGTCCCAGCCACATCTTCCTGATAATAGGAGCATAGAATGTTCGAAAATTGTTGATTTTGATAGGATCGCTTTACCGATGGTCTTGTCCACGGCATTGTGACGCCCAATGTCTTCTGATACATGATGTATCGAACCATCAACTGAGAAGAGTGCCGTTCCATGACAGCCACCACTTTGTTGGAAGAGTGGCATTGAATGTGTCAGTAGTTCCAATGCGCTCGTGAGCAGTGGCAAATCAATGTCTGAAAATCTGGAATCGTGTTCGATTGGTCCCTCACGGTCAACGGTCAATTTCGGGTGATTGCAAGCACCACAAGAACTTGTGACAATCTGTTGTCGTGGTTTGATAGTTACACAGCCATTGTAGAACACTTGAAGATCAGAACTGTCTTGAATATGGATAGAATCAACTGATGGTTTTTCATCGATGTAACCTTCTGAATATAGATGTCCGGCATGGAGTTCAATGAGATCGGTTGGAGTTGCTAGCAATGTAGAGTATACTTCATAATGACCTTGTTTGTTTAGTGCATGTAATTCAACAGCCACCTCTTCCACAACCGTTTCTTTTTGTACCGAGGCCCCACCGTCAGAGAGACGCATCAATGGCAGTTCGGTGTAGGCTTCATCCATTCTGCTCCACCTCTATGTCAAAAAACTCAAACTGCAATGATACCAGTTCAGCAGAACTTTTCGCTCCAGCATACGCCTCGAGGGGCTCCTTATTGAGTTCAAGAAATCGTCCTCCCCACCTAAATTTACTCAACAATTCCTTGCATTGGTCCACGCGCCCCAACAAATAAAGAGAAGCAGCGAGTGCTTCAACAGTTGAAAGTTTTCCTGGCTTTCCCCAATTCACTGGATTTGCAGCCAAGAGCAATGGCAACATACGGGGTTGCAATCGTGTGCGACGCATGACGTGTTCAACAGAATCTTCAATTTGAGCCCAGGAGCAATCGAGTCCGACCAATGCACCATGTGAGTCAAAGATTTCACGGTCCTCAGGCCCTAGAACTTTGCCGCAAAGTGGTTCCAAA
>JAYYFM010000322.1:0-1245 GCA_036158745.1 Thermoplasmatota archaeon | reverse complement strand
ATGGGAACGAGGAAGATAATTCCGAGAGCATTGTAGAAACAGCACGAATTCAGGCCATTGGTGGGATGACCGCAGCCAGTCGCGGCATCGTGGATGAGTCTGGATTTGAAGTGCGACTTATGGGTGGACTATCCGTTCTCAAAGACGGACGAGATCCTCTGTACACGATGCAAGCAGCGGTCAACGGGGCTTCTGTCATCGCCCTTGCTTGGGCGTTTGTGGCCTTACTCGAAGCATGGCGTATTGGCGATATTGGATGGTTTGGACTCGCCTCAAGCGGCATCATTACGCTTACAGTGGGCCTGTTTATCTCACTCGAATTGATACTTTCACACGATCTAATTCTCCTCCGAAAATTGGCAAAGTTTGCACGTTTGTTCCAATTGTTCTTGGTTGCTTGGATTTGGACCATCTTCTCTTGGTCAACGTGGGGTTCGCTTGATCTCATGGGATTAGACCCTCTTCTTGAGGTGGTTGTCGTCTGGGTGACCATCTTCACAGGTATCGATTTCATCAATCGGTTCCGTCTTGGAAAAATCCGTTGGAATGGAGGAAGCGCACTGGACAAAGTCGTTGGATTATCAGCGATTTTGACAGATTCTCAGATGTCGGAAATGCGCGCAAATTCAACGCAAATTCTCGGAGTGTTTCGATGGATTCTCCATGGTTTAACCGTGGTTTGGTTATCGATTCTTATTGCCTTTGCAACTCCATTTGAAAGCGCACCGAACTGGCTTGATGAGATGTCAAATGTTCATTTGTGGCTTGCATCGTTGTATGCATTGATCTTCTTCAGTGAAGGTTGGTTACGCATGCGAAAGCGCTATGTTGAGTCTTAGATTTGTTTCATTAGCTCTAAGGATTCTATTGTTTTGTCAATAGACTCTAACCTAATTTGACATACATACAGGCTACCAGGCCAGACTGGTGAAACAATGCATTTCAACAAAATGATGGCCTTAGTAATGATTGGATTGATGGCAACTGTAGGACTGGCAGGTTGTGTAGGAAACGATGATAGTGACAGTGATGATTACGATGTAACGCTTGTTGACATCACAAGCGCTTCTTCCAACGACTGCCCTGATGGTGGTGTCACAATCTATTCCGGAATAGACGATGACTCGGATGGAACTCTAGAGACAGACGAGCGAGATAACACCTTCCACACATGCAACGGTGCGGATGGAAACAATGGCGCCGATGGTTCCGCCGGTGCTGATGGTGCAAATGGTGCTGACGGTG
>JAYYFM010000321.1:0-1251 GCA_036158745.1 Thermoplasmatota archaeon | reverse complement strand
GTAGGTTCAAGCTTCCTGGGGCTTCACCAATCATCGTGAATATGGCATTGATTTCCTCTTGAGGGAGCGTACCTGAAGGGATTCCACGTATCCACAAGCGTGAATCGGTGATGTTTCCAAAGGTTCCACCTTCAAGCGTATTGCTTCGGTCTTCAAAGTAATGAAGCCACAAATCTGCACCTACATCGCTGTACAACTCGACCGTGTCGAACGTGTTGTCACCAAGATTGTCGTTTCGCAGGACAAGATCGACTTCTTCCGGAAGGACGTTTGAACCGTATTCAGGATGGAACCCTACATCGATGTAACCCATATCGATAATTTCTGCTTGGCCCTGTGAATCGACTTGGTCAAATTGCAAGAAGCCTATACCTACTCCATAACCACATTTGTGCGTCTCGCTGACCGAACTATGATCATTGAATACATCGTAATAGGTTTCATCGCATTCTGTTTGTTTGTTCGAACCATCCGAATTTGTGTTCCGTATTGAAATCGAATACGGAGCGGAAATACTCGTCAATGAAAGAGCGTCAGCAGGCAAAGCACCACCTGTCAGGAAGTCGGTCAAGAGTTCGAAAATGTTGCCAATCGTGTTTGAGATACTGAAGCGGAATTCTTGGATGCCGACCTCCACTCTGAAATTGTTGGGTGGCTGGGTTAAACGCGTATCCAAGACCAAGGCATAGGACTGGGAGTCTTGAATCGCTGAGTCAAATGCAAGTCCCTTCAGGAGTGAAACTTCCATATGAGCAAGCTCATCCCAAATTGGGTCGTTCTCGTTCAGATAATCAACCTTCCACTGGAACGTTGGACGCAGCCAAAGTGTATCCGGAATGCTCAATGGATTCAGTGGATTGAGTGGAGGTTCAAATCCAAAACCTTCGTTCAACGTGAACAAACCGAGCACTGTCAGTGAAATGGATACATCATCCACTGAATCTCCATCGATATCGATGTAATTTTCAAACAGAACGAGGTCTGTACCAACGAACAATTCGCCAGTAAACGTGCCGTACTCCCACGTTTCATACTGTGGACCGTTGTCCCTGCTTGAGAAATTGATGTACAAAGCGTAGGTGTTGATACCGACAGCTAGGGGGTCTGTAATGTCCCAAGACTCGAGTGAGAATAGCGTTTGAACGAGATTGTTTGGCCAGCCCTCAGGTTGTGTGCTCGTGTCGAGAAGAACTTCGTAGGGGCGCGGATGATCAGGCTCGAATGGTGAAGTATCACGCAACTCGGCTTGGC
>JAYYFM010000320.1:0-1268 GCA_036158745.1 Thermoplasmatota archaeon | reverse complement strand
CCAGATCGGCAACGAGGACATCCAGGAAATGGATGCCCTGGTTGTGGGAGAAGACGAGAACAAACAATAACATGCTGAAAACAAAGGGGCGTGCCCAAAGTTGCACGCCCCAGCTCGGCAACGAGGGTGTCCAGGAAATGGATGCCCTGATTACAAGACGCAAGTCTTCCCTCCAGTCTTGAAGGTCCTACTGGTGGCGATAGGGGCGGTCATTGTTCCAATCGTTGCATGGAAATTCAACAAGAGCGGTGCTGAACGAGAAGCAAAGCGTCGTGGCGATATGATCGAGAAATATCTCCCATATGCTGCATCCTACACAGCTGCGATGTCGGCTGCAAACGCAACACCAGCCAAGATTTTCCGTTCCCTTGCCATGAACAAAGACATCTACGGTGACGTTGCAGACGATGCTGCGATGGTGTATCGAGATGTTACACTGCTCGGTTACGACCTCATTACTGCAATGAAACTCAGTGTCGATCGTGCTGCTTCGGTTTGGCTCACGGAGTTCTTCCAAGGCATGGTCGGTACCTTGACTGCTGGTGGTCAATTGAAGCTCTACTTCCTCAACCGTGCTGAACACTACATGCGTGAAAACCGAACGCGTCTTGGTCAATTCTTGGAATCCATTGCGCTCTTGGCAGAATCGTACATTGTTGTCGCTGTCGCAATGCCGCTGTTCTTGATCGTCATGCTTGTCATTATGTTCTGGGTATCCGGTTCCGGTGCAGAGATGTCCGAAGGAATGCTGTATGGTATCGTTCTTGGATTCGTACCGATGATTCACGTTGCTTATGCTGTTCTTGTGTACACATCGAGCAAGGAGCAAGAGATGTAGGAGGTGACGATACTTGGCTCGGAAGAAGAAGAACAAGATAGTCGTCAACCTCGACCTGCCGAAAGACGACTCAACGATGACCAAGTTGTATGGTATTTTGTTCGTCTCGATTCTTCTAGGTATGACAACTGCCGTCGTTTGGGCAACAAATTCTGGTTTCATCCCAACTGCCAATGGCGAGCCGATGTTCACGAACGTTGCTTGTGGAATCATTACGGGTGACAACGAAGCATTCAATGGAAATTCAAAGCCGACCTACGCCCAGAACCAATCATGTTCGCTGTTGCAGGACAGTCCTGACATCGTGACATGGAGCGATGAGCCTTGGGAAGACATTCTGTTCCGAGGGAAAAATTTCGACGTACCTGGTGTTGATCCGCAAGCAACTGGTGGGGAAGTGGTTATGCAACCCTTGACCATGACGTGTGAG
>JAYYFM010000319.1:0-1280 GCA_036158745.1 Thermoplasmatota archaeon | reverse complement strand
ATATTCATCAAGGGTTGGCGCGAAGCCCAACCATGACCGAGGCTTGGGATGATGACGGTGCGTTTGAGCACGTCGCTGACCAAGAAGTCGCTGATTCAGACTTGGTCGAACGGGATCCTTTCGATTTGTCAAAAGCGCTTGAAGGAGCAGCAATGGAGCATCTGCACCCATCTGTGAAGCGGTTTCGCTTGCACAGTGAATTCGAGCCTTCTGGAGACCAACCAGGTGCAATCGATGCCTTAGTTCATCAGCTCGAGGATGGTCAAGAACGATGCATTCTCCTCGGTGTGACTGGTAGCGGCAAGACCTTCGCCATGGCCAACATGATTGAGCGTTTGAACATTCCAACACTCATCCTCAGCCACAACAAAACGCTTGCTCGTCAATTGTATCACGAGGTGGCTGGCTACTTCCCTGAGAACGCTGTTGAATACTTCGTTTCGCATTACGACTACTACCAACCTGAGGCATATCTAGCAAAACGTGACTTGTACATCGACAAAGAGATGTCCATCAACGAACGTATTGAACAGGAACGCTTCGCAGCAGTTGCAAGTCTCGTCAGCAGGCCCGATTGCGTCATCGTCTCGTCCGTCTCTTGCATCTACGGTCTCAATCCACCAGAGACGTTCCTTGAGCACCATGCACGTGTTCACAAGGGACAGGAAATCGACCCACAGGATCTTGTTCGAGAATTGGTGGGATTGCAATACACACGAACAACCACCGACCTCTCAAGAGGTGAATGTCGGCTTCGAGGAGAAGTTCTTGATGTCTGGATGCCTTCTCGAGACGATCCATTGCGCATTCGCTTTGATCTTGATGGCGTAACGCACGTGCAAGTCTGTGACCCTGTTTCTTGGGAAGTTCTTGACGACCTTGATGAGGCTTGGATTCATCCGAAAGAATTCTTCATGACCAGTCAAGAACGCTTCGAGCAAGCACTCGAAAGCATTGAAGATGAGCTTCAACTTCGACTGACGGAATTCGATAATCAGAACAAATTCATTGAACGTCATCGCCTTGAACAACGTACACAATACGATTTGGAGATGTTGCGAGAGATTGGTCACTGCCAAGCCATTGAGAACTATTCCTTGCATTTTGATGGACGGCAACCTGGTGAACGACCTTACTGTCTGTTGGATTTCTTCGCAGCATGTGCTCGACAATTCCATGGTGACCCGAAAAAATTCCTTGTCATCATGGATGAATCCCACGTCACGCTTCCACAAGTAGGTGGCATGTACTTTGGAGATAAGTCTCGAAAAGACAGCCTC
>JAYYFM010000318.1:0-1285 GCA_036158745.1 Thermoplasmatota archaeon | reverse complement strand
CTTCGTGAATTCCCGCCTTTGCGGCGACCAACATGAAATCAGGTGTCGTTGAACGGGACAACAAGACGATTCGGCATTTGAAAGCAAATTCGGGATCGCCCATCAACCGTTGAGCGGCATCAATGGCATCGCCTGATTTCCACTCACCATCAAGTAGAACCACCTCGGGCATGACGGCAAGGGCTGTTCCTTCAGCTTGACGTAGTGTTCCGGCCCGAGTGACATCAAATCCTTCACGTTCAAGCGTCGATGCGAGAAGGGTACGACGACCCTGATTCTCGTCAGCAACGATGACCTTCCCCATGATGACCAAGAGGAAACGAGACCTTCGGCTCTTTGAACCTCACCCACAAATTAGCCGTGAACAATGTCTTCTGGAGCTATTTGGCTCCATGCCATGATACCACCGGTGAGGTTGTACAAGCGACTGAAATCGATACCCGCTTGGTTGAGCAACATAATGGCCATTTGAGAACGCATTCCACTGCGGCACATGACCACAACTTCACGGTCGCTAGGAAGATCGTTCGCTGCTGTATTCGCAACATCGTGAATGACATGTAAATCGAATGATGCAAGTCGAACATGTTGGAGTTCCTCATCGCTACGAACGTCGATAATGAAGGGATTCCATCCTGTTTGTTGCTTTGATTTCAATTCAGGCACGCTGATGGATTGCATCATGGATTCTCCTGCAGCCCCGTCTTCTTGAACTTGCTGAGGACGTGGCGTGCAATAGGCAGGATCGTCAAACAACGCTTGGGCATGGGACAAATCCGTGATAGTTGGCTTCGAGTCAAGAGGGCCAAATTGCAAAGATCGCATGGCCATTGACTCTGCATCGTACAAGAGGAGGCGTCCGATGAGGCTCGATTCCATTCCAACGATGTGCTTGATGACCTCCGTCGCCTGAAGACTGCCAACAACGCCTGGAAGAACACCAAACACGCCCGCTTCAGCACAGTTTTGCAGAGCTCCTGCCGGAGGTGCTTCGGGAAATAAATCCCGATAACGGCGATCTTCTTTTGAGGAAAAGAACGAGACTTGACCTTCAAATCGATGGATTGATCCATAGACCCAAGGAATTGAGAGAAGGTGACACGCATCATCGATCAAGTATCGTGTAGGAATGTTGTCCGTTCCATCAACAACCACATCCCAACCATTGAACAATTCAAGTGCGTTCTCGGGGCTAAGCCTCTCTTTGTGCTCGACAATGTTCAGGTTCGGATCAAGTGCGAGAAGTTGTTCTTTGGCAGAATCAACCTTCATCCGACCGACGTCT
>JAYYFM010000317.1:0-1291 GCA_036158745.1 Thermoplasmatota archaeon | reverse complement strand
AGATGCTCGACTCATTCTTCTTGCTGCGAACTGTCCAACGGATTACATCAATGACCTGCGTGCTCGTCATCCTGAAGTAACCGTTCACCAAGCGACAATTGTCAACCGTGAACTCGGTGTTGCTTGCGGTAAGCCGTTTAGTATTTCGACGATTTGCGTTCTTGATGCTGGAGACAGTGATCTCTTGCAACTCGACGATAACATTGCTTGATTTTTTCATACATTGGATGAAAGGCTTGATGTCTGTTAAGGGCATAGCCATGTCATGCGCACACGCCTGAATGCACTGTTGCCAATTTTCTTGATTGCTATCATGCTTGGATCTGTGGCTGTACCACAGTTGTCGAACGTATCTGACGAACCACTCGAACTTGAAGTGGAACCCGTCCTGTTTGAGGCGACAGGCCGTTCTGTACCTGCAACAATTCTAGCCGCAGGGTCAGGTCAAGCCAACGAAGATGGCGAACACATCGCTGCATTGCCTAATGGCGGTTGGGTTGTTGGTATGTCGGAATGGACAAACTCAACACTGACCTATGGGACCCATACACTCACTCCAAGTTCACCGTACAATTCCATTGGATTTGGTGAATTCTATCTCGCAAAGATGGATGAAAAGGGCGCGTGGACTGGATTCATTAGCGCTGACCACAGTGCGTCATCAGGAGCTGGTGGACTTTCAATTATGACGGATGTCGCTATCGGAATGGCTGGAGAAATAATCGTTTCCGGTTACTTCTACGGAGAGATTTTCTTCGGACCACCTGGCCCAAACACACTCATCTCAAATCTCAACTCAGGTTACCACCTTGAGGGATTTATTGCAAAAGCCGACCCATTCGGTAACTGGATGTGGGCGAAGAGCTTCTCAACATTGGTCAACGGGTCAGGAGAATTTAGCAGGGCCACTTCATTGTCCGTTGACATGATGGGTGACATCATTGTATCAGGCACATTTTCAGGTGAAACTGACTTTGGAGGCATCAGCATTAACGCAACGAGTCAAGATGTATTTGTTGCGAAGTACGATGGTAACCAAGGATCTCTACGTTGGGCCATCAATGGTGGTGGCATAGGAACTGACCAAATCTTTGACATGTCAATCACGCCTTCTGGAGGCGTCAAACTAGCTACGACGACGGATGGAGTTTCTCAGTGGGGAACAAATACCTACATTGCGGTTGGACAACTCGATGCAGTCATTGTTGAAATCGATTCAAACGGTGGCGTTGTTGGAACAACAGGTATCGGAACCAGCAGTCAAGTCACAGCCGTGTTGAAACTCCACGTT
>JAYYFM010000316.1:0-1294 GCA_036158745.1 Thermoplasmatota archaeon | reverse complement strand
GGGGCAGGATTCTTCTTGTTTGGTGAACTCATGGGAGTAACACCTCCACTCAACATGAGTAACACTCCACCAACCCCTGAGGAAGGTGGTGTTCAAATGCCATGGAATACATCAACTGTAGCTGCGCTCTACGGAGTTGATGAAAACGCAGCGAACGCAATTCGAACGCTCATGATGAATGTCATTTACGGAGACTTCGTTCCGAACACTCTCCTTGTCGATACGTACCAAAGCAGTGGGAAGTATATGACCATGCCACTCAACAGTTGGCTCTACGGATGGAGAGATCCGGTGGGTGCCATCTTAGCCGGTAACGCTTCGGATCCAAATCTAGGATGGGCCAAGTTGGAAACCAACGAAACATTCTATGGATCGGGTGGGGTTTCTACAGGACCAGCATCGATCTACGTCATGTGCACCGGTCACAACCCTGATTGCGAGAAGGGCGAAGCTGTTTCCGAAGACGGTTCGGAATACCTCTCATGGAGAAATATGGAAATGAAGAACGCAACATTAGGTCTTGTAACACCCCAATCCCTAGCGGGAACCACTGGTGGCTTCCTTACTGGTAGCGGAGACCTGGTCGACGCTGGCGGTTATGCCGTGACAGAAATCAAATGCGACGGTACTGGTGAACTAAAGGGAATCCCGGTGGATGAATGCTCTGCATCTGTGAACCCAACCGAAAATCCAATCACTGCGAAATTGATCAAGCGATTTGCACTTCTTGATGCCATGACTCCAGCACTCCCTGTTTACTTTGGTGCTGAAATAAGCATGCAGTCGGAGCAAATCTCTGGACTTATCATCGCTGGTGATTCGACCTCGACGTTCTATCTCGACACACGAACTGGAACAGATCTTGCCACAGAACCTACAATGGATGATCTACAAGAGGTATTCCAAATCGTTCAAGGCTCAGAGATTGCAGATGACGATGCCGAAGACATGGAAAGTGCTGTCGTCCAGAATCAAGAATTCATGGGTTGGTGGATGAACTTTGACAACGGCTTCGATTACGTCGCATTGTTGCTCTACATCGGCGGTGTCGCTTTGGTCATCATGCACTTCGTCATGGGTGGCCAAAATAAGGACGAAATGTTCGAGTGAAGTTGCTAACATAGCATCAAATATGACGAAATTGTGGTCGTAGCATGGATAAGCGTGCTACGATTACGATTCTCGTTGGCCTAGGCATTTTTGCTGTCGGCATTATTGGATTCGTCATAGGCGGATTTGGTATCGCTGGAATAGAAGAATCCATGGAGTTCACGCTTGAAGAAGTAAACAATGG
>JAYYFM010000315.1:0-1294 GCA_036158745.1 Thermoplasmatota archaeon | reverse complement strand
GGCTTCAGCGTCGCATACCTATGCCTTGCACCACTCTCCAAGAACGAGCGTCTTGGAGGCTTGCTCAGATACAAATCCTACAACGAATTAAACGAAAAAACACCCTTCTCTGCGCGATTCAAGATTCTCATTTTACCGTTGATTCTCGGATTCTCTTTCATCGCCCTCATATACATCATCTTCGGCGAGCGTGGTGTTCTATCGCAAGTTGGATCCTTCCTTCCAGCAACACTTGGCGGTCTTTTCGTCCTGTGGGCGGTTGCTCAAGGTCGATTCTTTGGATTAGCGACCATGAATGCCATCAATGTACCAGAGGAAGGGCAGAGCAATCCCGCCGGATATTCTCACGTTCCATCACTTGTCATGACATCGACGCTCGTCATTGTAATGACGTTCGCAGTGACTGAAGGACTGCGCTTCGTTTTGGGAAGTTCGTCATTCAGTGTTTGGCCGTATGTCTTTTCGTTTGCTGTCTACGGATTGTGCATCTATACTACGTGGGCTCAACGAAAGGAAGCTTCTCTTCATTCAGTCACGCACGTCGTTGCTCGAAAATGGTTCTGGGCGACTCAGTTGTTCATCACCTGGCACGTGTTGAGTATTTTCAGAAGCATCGATTCTGCATCGACAGACACCCTCATTTTCATTGAGGAACTACTTTTGATGATCGTAACGGTTTTTCTTGCAATCTGGGCCTTGACGAGCAAAGGCGAAGGTTCCGAATCCGCACTCTTTACACGCGACAATGCTCTGTTTTGGGGCGTTGCTTTCGGATACGCCTATGCAGGTAGCGTAGCAATGATTACCTCGGTCATGGATGATGTTCGAACCGTCCTTATCGGAGGCCATATCCTTGTTGTAGCTACAGTTGTGTGGTCGCAACGAAGCATGCTCGAAGCGAAAACAAACCGCATCAACAGTGATCGAGGCATCGTTCAATCCGTGATTAATTTGGAGATACACGAACCATCACGTGAACCGGAACACTCTGTAAACGAGATCGATGGGGAGCAAGAATCTGCACCAAAGAGTCAGGAAGAGGCCCCTACCCTCGAGGAGAGCATTGGCGATCCCGTTGATTGGAATCAGACGCCTGAAACGCTCGGTGATGAAACGCAATGGGACGATGATATCGAACTGCTGGATTAATCATCACCGATGCCTGAAAGTAACATGACAATACGGATTGTTCCTTCGAGGTCGGGAGATACTCGTGCACCAAGAATCACTTGGGCATCGGAATCAACGGCGGATGTGAGAGCCGTTGCAATCTCGTCCACTTGTCCAATTGTCA
>JAYYFM010000314.1:0-1308 GCA_036158745.1 Thermoplasmatota archaeon | reverse complement strand
AACATCATGGAAATTGGTGAACCTTCGATGGAAGCGTTGCTTGCAAATTCGATTTCACCGTATTCTGGAACGTTCATGATCGACAGTGTTGATCCTTGTAGAGCATAGATGTAGTATCCATCCGTTTTGATGAAGTCCGCCTCATCAACGCCTTGTTCTTGGTTGTTGGTACCACTGAAATCTTCACCTTGAATACGCGCTTGGGGCTGTGCTGCTCCTGCAGAAGCATCACCATCCATTGCAGATTCTGCAACCATTCCGTCATCGAACATGCCCCAGCCATAGTAGTATTGTTCCTCTACGGCCTGCAACAATTGCGTTCGGTATTCTTCAGCAATGCTCGCTTTCAGACTGAATTCCATGCTCAAACAGGAGTCGAATTGAACCAGATGCGGTTGCGAAATGGTTCGACTTTTTTGCGTCCTCCAATCATCAGGTAATTCCGTGATTATCTCATCATGTACATTCCCGATACATCCAGCTGTGAGCATCAAGAGTACAAGGCCCAAGGACGTAACAATCCTGTTGTTCATGGTCTTGTGTTATGTTTCGCGGTTATGAACCAGTTGGTCAGTTGTTCACAGTACGCTCGGACAGGATTATTTGGTGCAAGCCTAAGGGCGACTCATGCCAGAAAACGTCGAAATCGAACGACGTTTTCTTGTCGATGGGCGATTTGAGCGTCCATGGGTTCATGAATCAACAACATGCATTGAGATCAAACAGTGGTATCTTGATCACAAAAAGTTCAATGTATCCATCGAGCATAATGCAGTGATGTACAAGAACAAACAATTGGTATCCGGGCTATCCGAGGAAGTCTGCAGCACACTTTTACAAGAACCAGACTGGACAGTCCGGATCCGGAAATCGCATTCCGCTTATCTTCTGACACTGAAAGGGTCCAGAAAGGGTGCTTCTGCTGCAGAATTTGAATGGGAAATTGAACGCGACACTGCAGAATCCGTTGTCGATGATTTGCTGTATCCTTTTGTCGAGAAAAAACGCTACCTCTGGACAAATACCGATGGATTTGTTTGGGAAATTGATGAGTTTGAAAGCAATCTTGCTGGGCTGATTATTGCTGAAGTCGAACTTGAAGATGAAGACGCTACGGTTGAAATCCCATCATGGGCAGGAATGGAATTGACCTATTTACGTGGCTGGTCAAATGCTTCATTGGCTCGAATGCTTACCCGTCAGTAACTGTTGAGCGCCTCAACGATGCGTTCCAATTCAACATCGGTAAGTCCGTGATGGACTGGGATGGAGACGAGTTGTTCAGAAAGCTGTGACGTAACTGAGAAT
>JAYYFM010000313.1:0-1312 GCA_036158745.1 Thermoplasmatota archaeon | reverse complement strand
CTTGTAAGTCTCGTCTACGATGTTGTTCGATTCCTTGACAAAGATGACGAACTCGATGGAACGGAAAAGACGCTCATCTCAGCCCTCGAAAGCGTTCTTCGATTCATCATCATCTTCGTTGGCGCTATTTTCATCGCTGATGCACTCGGGTTCGAATTAACGTCACTCCTTGCTGGACTTGGGATCTCAGGATTGGCATTTGCACTGGCTGCAAAAGACAGTATCTCCAACTTCTTTGGCGCCATCACCGTCCTACTCGATCGCCCGTTCAAAGTTGGCGACTGGGTTGTTATTGGTACATCGGAAGGAGAGGTCATTGAAATCAATCTCCGAACGACATTGGTGCGAACGTCCTTGGATACCATCATCACCATTCCAAACGCCAACCTTGTCAACATCCCCGTCGAAAATTGGGGTAAGCGACGATGGCGCCGATGGCAATCAATGGTCCACCTCGACATCAATTCGGACCCCGAAAAGGTCGAATCGTTCTGCCAACGTTCGCTCGCTTTGATTCACAATCACGATTCTACAACCAAAGAAGATGCATCGTGGTGCAGCATCAATACGATTTCTGCTCAATCGATTGATATTGAATTGAATTTGTACTGGAACGTGGATTCCTCAATTGCAGAACGCAAAGCTCGTGAAGCACTCATTCTCGATTTAATGGAATTGGCAAAAGAACTCGGCCTCTCGTTCTACGACGGTCGAATCCGTCAACAACGTTGATCAAAACGCTGGCGGATCTTTCCTCCAATACAAAAGATTCGATCCAATCGAAATAATTGAACCGAGAGCGGCAAGACCTACTGAATTCGTTGTTGATAACGTCTCGAGTTGCCATGCGTAATAAGCGACAACCATCGTCGTGATTCCAACCCATACTCCGCTCTTCCACACACGTAAGACGCCAAGATGAGCCTGCAATCGAGAGACGTCTTTCAACCACTTTTGTGACGAGTCGTATCGAGCCTCATCTCCGTACAAGACCGATTCAGCGGTAACGACGAGAACGTCGTAATATCTCCAAATCCATGCTCCACCAAGTACGGTTGAGAGCGCTTTTCGGTTCGTCCACGAGGCCGGAACACAACGTTTCCAATTCTCAAACAGAACCTCGATTTGTTCAGGCTTGTATCCCTTCTCCTCAACGACTCGCCCTTCCAATTGTATGAACTCTGCAATCCCAGGAAGCCGTTCCGTACCACAGAGGAGCGCTTCGCTGACGGTCTGATTCAATGGTAGTGCACGATGTTCCCCTTCCACATCGATGATGTAATTCGGATGAATTCGAATGGAAGGAATGCCC
>JAYYFM010000312.1:0-1321 GCA_036158745.1 Thermoplasmatota archaeon | reverse complement strand
GTCTCCTGATTTCGTTGAGAAATATTTTCCCAAAATTATCAACATCCACCCCTCTTTGTTACCAGCATTCCCCGGCAAAGATGCACATACCGATGTTCTCGCCTCTGGCGTTCGTGTAAGTGGTTGCACCGTGCATGTTGTCGATGCAGGAATGGACACTGGACCGATACTTGCTCAGCGGCGAGTCCCTGTTTTTTCAACAGATACACGATCGCAACTCGCAAAACGTATTCAAGTCGAAGAACATCGATTGTACCCCGAAGTTATCGACTCGATTTGTGCTGGTGATCAATTTGATTTGGGGAATTGAAATTTTCTAAGCGGTCTCCAAGCGACCCCATCTGATTTCTGTCAAGTTCCGAAAAGAGATGCTTCAAACTCTTGGAAGGGAGGAGATTGCATCCTTGGGGAATTCTCGCTAGTGTAAACTGATCTTGTCCATGCATATCGATAGGAACCCCTGGCGGTTGTGTCAATATCGCTTCGATTGCCTCTTTGTCGAGGTTGTACATATCACATGGAAAGAGTTGGATTTCTTCATCGTGTTGCTGTACAAAAGCATGGACAACCTCTCCAAGCGAAGTTGAATCATCCGGGTCAAACCAGCACTCAGCATGGAAAAGCGCAGCTCGTTCTTCACCACCACAGGCCACAATGACACGGAAGCCTAGGGAAGTGAGAATGTCTGAAAGGGTGTTCACTGAGTCGAAAAGCAGAGCCTTGTCTTCTCCCATTCGAGTGCTTCTTCCTCCAGCCAGAATTAAACAAAGCAAGGGCATGATGTTCACACAAGTTCATCCAAGGCCGACATGGCTTGCTCCAATTCGTCAAGCAAATCTCGAACTCGATCGAGGAGTGCCTGCCGCTCGCGATTTGATCGAGCCTGTGGCAACCATTCCAAGAGACGTCGAACATCTCGAGCATCGCGTTCAACCGTCCATGACAAGACTTGTTCAAGCACAGGATCTTCTGTTGGGAGGAAACGTTCAGCCATAATCCATCGACCGATTCAAGGCCCATCAAGGTAGTCGTTGAATGAGACGCTGTCGTATGCGTTCGAAGAGTTCCCCTCCTCTTGGCGTTTCTTTGATGAGATTCTCGTGACTCGCTGTCCGATTTTCGTCAAGTGATAGGAGTAAAATCATCAATTGCGCCCATGTTTGACTTTGAGCTGCTGCATCTCGAATCCAAGCATCATCCGGGAGTTCGCGACCACCACGAAGGAATTCTTCAGCGATTTCAAGGAACACTTCAACCGATACTCGCTCTTGGACGAGTTGAAGAAATACAGTCCATCCATTTTCACCCAATTCTTCATCCG
>JAYYFM010000311.1:0-1323 GCA_036158745.1 Thermoplasmatota archaeon | reverse complement strand
GCAGACTTCCAACCCCACGTGACCTCAGGCCAAGTGGCGCCTCCAGCCAACCCGCTCACCATCTCACAACCGTGCATTCGTTTGACGGATGTTGATGCTGTTGGTCGTTCAGGTCGACACTTAACAACGTTCGAAATGATGGCTCATCATGTCTTTAATCGACCTGATGATGGCGAGATGTATTACTGGATGGAAGAATGTGTTGCTTACTGTCACTCCATGCTAACCGAAACATTCGGGATTGACGAAAAGGAAATCACATACGTCGAGAACCCATGGTGTGGTGGAGGGAATGCAGGCCCTGCAGTCGAAGTGATTGTTGGCGGTCTCGAACTTGCAACGCTAGTGTTCATGAATCTCGAGGAATCCGAAGATGGTGACATCGAACTCAAAGGAGATCGCTACAGAGAGATGCCATTGCAAATTATCGATACTGGCTATGGTCTTGAGCGATTTTGTTGGGCCGCTGCAGGAACACCTACCATCTACGAAGCGATTTACCCAGAAACAGTTGCTTGGCTCAAAGATTTGTCTGGCTTCTCGGATGTCGTCACCCAGTGGCCTGATTTGAACCTCGACCAACTCCTTGGTGAAATGAGCCGTCTCAATGGAATTATGAACATCGAACCCGGTGTCGATGCAGAGGAACTTTCTCAGCTGTTCATCGCTCGTCTTGGACAACGCGGCGTTGATTTGACCAAAGAGCAATTCATGGCCATTACCGAGCCTCTGTCGCGTGTCTATGCCATTCCAGACCACCTTCATGCCTTGACGCATATGCTCGGAGATGGCCTCGTTCCATCCAATGCAAAGGCTGGATACCTAGCACGTATGCTTGCTCGTCGGATTCTAAGAATGCGAGATGATTTAGGAATGGACGTATCACTTTCGGATCTGATTACCCATCATCTTGATGTCAACATGAGTGGACATGAGATGAAACAAACAAGGGATGGACTCTTGACCATCATGAATCTTGAAGAGGAACGTTACAGCGAGGTGTTGAGAAAAGGAACCAACCTGATTCAACAATCCTTGAAATCTGTTGACCAAAGTGCTGAGGAATTACCAGATGAGTTGCTTTTCCAACTCAATGATTCGCATGGGCTGCCTCCTGACATGGTCATCAACATGGCTCGAAAAAGTGGATGGTCACATCTTCGACTTCGAACAGGCTTCTCTGCGGAGATGGCTGAACGACATGCAAAAATGGCAAAGGCTGCAGCCGCAACAAGCCAACAATCCTCGCTTGTCGATCAATTACCGGCCCTTCCAGAAACCGTCCCATTGTACTACAATGATGTTCAACAACGGACTTTCGAT
>JAYYFM010000310.1:0-1328 GCA_036158745.1 Thermoplasmatota archaeon | reverse complement strand
ATCGAAATCCCACTTGTAAGTTAACGCAACACCAGCTGGAAGTGAATCACGTGCATCAAAATCAATTGTTTGGCCTACGCGAATATTTGTTGCGGGAGAATAGGTGAAGACTGCTACAATTTCATCAGTGCTTTCGTCTTCTTCAGCCCCGAAGCATCCTGCAAGTCCACTGATCATCATCAGCACAGCAAGGAAGGTTGCTTTTCTGATTGCGCCCATACCAATGCCTGCCTTTCCGTCATTTAGAAGCCTTTTGCGATTTGTTCGCCTAAAACGAGAACAACGTCGTCTGCCTGTTGCCGTCGAACAATTCCTTGGCATTCCATCCGAACGCTTCCGTGATGCGTCCGAGTGCTGCAGCAAGTCGCTCTGCATAGAATCGGCCATCGTAGCCAGGAATGCCACCATCGTCCTCAGCCTCAATCCAAGGATGAACTTGCATCGGTCGCTTTGAAGCATCAGTAACCACGTACGAGATCTTCATACCTGGCGTAAAGCCAAGTCCACGCTCGATGAGAATCATCGCTGCCCGGACCTGAGCCATGCTTTCTGGACGAGCATAATCCTTGGAAAAATCGACTTCTCCATTGGACTGAACGCGTCCTTTGCAGGACTTGGCAAGAATCAAGCGGCGAGCATCGACTTCGTGCTTCTTCAAGGCAGCCACACATTCACGAGCGTGTTGAACCAGAGCATCACCTTCATCGGCGAGGGCGTAGGTGAACGTCTTCTTCATGCTCGTTGTGAGGTATTCGAAGGAATCCGTACGTTGCGTTTCATAGCCACGGATCAACATCTCTTCGCTCGGATAGACAACCTGTCCAACGTAGCGTTTTTTGGCACCATGACTAAAGAAGACGGAGAGCCCTTTCTCGTATTCGAGAACTGCAGAATCACGGCTGTATTGCTTGGCAATGTCGAGACCAAAGTCGATCATCGCTTGTTTTGCAGCCTCATAGGCTGCGATGGTTTCCTCATCATCGTCCTCCTTCAAGACGGAAGGCGACCCTTCAGGAACAGGGGAACAAACGAAGATGGAATCCGTATCGGAATAGACCACGTGATGGCCTTCTTCTTCCAACTTCTGGATGATGGTCTTGATGTTTTGACGCGCCCATGCCGTAATGGAGGAACCCAAATCCTTGTGTGTGAAGCGATAGAAGCCTGATGCAAAGACGCCATAAAACGAATTCATCATGATCTTGACAGCGTATTGCATCGAATCGTGGAACTCTTCCTTTTCGACTTGCTCATCCTTGCGAGCAAGTTTGATTTGCGCCTTGTGTTCATCGCGTTGATTCATCAAATCTTCAAGCAATGTTGGAACC
>JAYYFM010000309.1:0-1337 GCA_036158745.1 Thermoplasmatota archaeon | reverse complement strand
ACCCATCGAAATGTATCCGACGAAGAACAGGAAGAAGGTGACGAGTTGTAGCCCGTCATTGCTTCCGTCGTTCAACCAACACTCGTCGAGGTTGGTGATGACGCCTGCTGCATCTTCGATACAAGCGGTTGCAGGGTTGGTTGTTTCAGCAGCTGCTGGAAGAGCAACTGCTGCAAGTGCAAACAGCATAACAGCGAGTACAGCGCTGTTTCGGCGGTTCAACTTCAGGCTTCGTAGTTTTGATGAGTTTTCATACTGCATGTTCATCAAACTGTAAGGAATTCTTCGCGAATATATACTTTCGTTTTCGCGTGTAACATTATCTGTCGATTTTTTCACCCATTTGAACGGACCACAGAGAAGCATACTTGCCATTTAGAGCGAGTAAATCCTCATGTTTTCCATGTTCAATTACTTCTCCACTTTCTAACACCAAGATGGAATTTGAATGACGAACGGTGGATAGTCTGTGCGCGACAATAATCGTCGTTCGATCTTTACTGATCCGAGCAATACTTCGTTGCAATGCGGCTTCTGTTTCATTGTCGACTGCAGACGTAGCCTCATCAAGAATGAGTAAAGGGGCATCCTTCAGCACTGCTCGAGCAATGGCAATGCGCTGACGTTGACCGCCGGAAAGCCGATATCCACCTTCACCAACAAACGTGTCCCATTGATTGGGTAGCTCTTCGATGAAGTCAAACGCTTCAGCGGTGAGTGCTGCTTGCTTCACTTCCTCATCTGTAGCATCGTTTCGACCATATCGAATGTTCTCTAGGATCGAAGTAGGAAAGAGTGTGACGTGTTGTGAGACAAGAGCAATGGAATGGCGCAGTGATTCAAGAGTGTACTCTTTGATGTCGTTTCCTCCCCAAGAAATACCTCCACTGCTCGGCTCAACAAAACGTAAGAGGAATCGAGTAAGCGTGGTTTTTCCAGAACCGGTCGAGCCAACGACTCCAAGCGTTGCTCCAGCTTCTATTTCGACACTAAATTCATCGAAAAGGGCCGAACGTTCAGGGTATGCAAAACCAACATTTTCGAAGCGTATTGGTGATTCTTTCGCTATTTCTTCGTCTAAGACATGTTCTCCATCCGTCACCGTGCGAGGCTCATTGAGGAGCGTAAGGATACGGACAGAGGAGGCCATAGCACGTTGGTAAAGATCGAAGGTTTCGCCGAGTCGGGTAAGTGGCCAAAGCAGTCGCTGCGTCATGAATACGAGAACGGAGTATGCGCCAACTGCCAACACACCGTCCAATGCAAGTCGTCCGCCGAGCAGAAGTGTTGCCGTAAATCCAGCCAAGATTGCCATCCGGATGAGGGGGACAAATGCT
>JAYYFM010000308.1:0-1340 GCA_036158745.1 Thermoplasmatota archaeon | reverse complement strand
ACGTGTGACCATTTCCATATCCTCGCCAGCACGATCGGAACGGTCGACTGGGGTGATTTCTTTGCTAGGAACGGTTCGACCTGCGTGATATTGTTCTGTATCAATCTCCTCGTTACCCCAGGCTTCTGAGCCAATCTTTCGGGCAAGTTCCGGTTCAGGAGGTTTCTCTTTCCATTGATTTTTGTTTGCAATGTCTTGGATAATGTTTGGCTTATCAGTACTTTTCTGATGTTCAAACACATCCGAAACATCTTGTTCGGTTTGCTCAGTACTCTTCGGGATGTATTGTCCAGCAAGCCTTTGTTGCTCTTCCAATACCTTCCCGTGAATTGGATCGTTGTCGTGACGATGAGGTGCTACAGCCATGGCGAGCAACTCTTTTGCAAACTGGTAAAATGCATCCTCGGGCGGGGCCTTTGCGATTTCATCTCGTATTCTTCTGTGAGAGGCAATGCACTTACTACACCTCGAACTCCCTGCCTCATCCGGTTCATCGCACCAGAGACAACAGGCTTGGAGGCCCATGTCTTTCATCGCTCGCCTAGGCATCGACATGGTACTCATCAGTGCCTAGTTGTTCAAACACATGAACTCTCGTACATCGCGAGCGAGGATTGAAAGAAGACCACGATTTGAGGCAACCATGGTTCGAGACCCTCGTGCAGACATTATCGAACCAAACCCATTCTACGGGTCGCAACAAAAAATTCACCGTGTCCACGCAGGACAACAATCGAGAGGGTCTTCTCCGATCAACAATTTCTTCCGTGTGATGTCACAAACTCAGCCCACATTGCACAAAGGCAGCATTTGGCATTTCAGTGACGAAGAAAAGCGACACCTACTGTACGCCACTGCAGCGTTTACCCTTGCTCTTGGCTTCATGTTTGGGGGGAGAGGTCTTGGTGGAATTTCCGAGTTTGGCCTAAGTCGATGGCTGATCAACGTACTTGTTACCATGCCATTGGTCCTTATTGCCATTGGTCCAGCTTTCGTTCTTCATGAAATTGGTCACAAGATTATCGCAAAGAAAAACGGCTGTTGGGCTGAATTTCGTGCTGATCCAAAAGGCCTTCAGTTTGGAGTTATGTTAGCACTTATCTTTGGCGTATTGTTCATGGCTCCAGGAGCCGTCATGGTCGCAGGTCTTGTTACACGACGACAGAATGGACATATCGCCATCGCAGGACCGTTGGTCAATCTGGGCTTATTTATCATCGGAATACCGCTAGGTGTACTCTTGTTCATGCTTACAGGGGCAGCAGAATTCGCAGGGCAACAACATATCGATGGGAGTTCAATCGTTTGGCAGGCCATGGTTTACGATATCGTTCGCTGGT
>JAYYFM010000307.1:0-1344 GCA_036158745.1 Thermoplasmatota archaeon | reverse complement strand
GGTCGAATTGAAGTTCTTTGTCGTCCATCATGCGATGACCTCGATGTCCAACCGACCAAGCACCCCCTCATAACCATGTCGTTAGGCGTCTTGCACGTCGTCATCCCGTGGAGCGTCCAACAGATGTGGTTCAGGAGGAGCATTTCCAAGCCCAACCGCTTTTCCTTGAGCATGGGCAACTTCTCGTTCCAAAGCTGGAACGGGTAGTGCCGGAGAGAGGAAGGCGTTCTTCTCTGCTTCAGTTCCTTCAATCGAAGCATCGAAGGTCATTTCTGTCAACATCTTCTTCAGTTCGGCATTGGTTTCACTTTGGAGTAATTCAGTGGCAACAATACGAAGTTTGTCTTCAACAAGCAACATTGGAAGCATTTCAATACAGGATCGTCGAACTACGGCATTCGGATGACGGGCTCCGTTCATAATCAGATTTCGCGCCCGAGAGTCGTCTGTATCCATTGAACGAATGGCGCGAAGAGCATTGTTTCGAACCTTCTCATCCGAGTCGAGAATGGCTCGCTCGGTGAGCATAATTGCGATTCGTGGCTCCTTCTTCGAGAGCGATGAGAGTGTCTGTGATGCATTTCTTCGCACCTCTGCATCAGCATCGTTCAGGGCCCATGAAATCAGGTCCCATCCCATGGCACCAGCGCGCTGAACAATGTTCCTGAGCAATTTTGAGGCCTTTCGCCTTAGCCGAATGTCATCGACCAAAAGCAACTCATCAATGTGGTCACAGACCACTTCTGGCCATGTCTCAGTGAGTGCTTTCAATCCACGCCAAGCGGGTTCGCTTCGGGCTGCAATTGTCGAACGCAGTTCTTGTGCAAGCGAACTATCCACGCCTGAGGGAAACGTTGGAGCGGCCTGTTCAAGACACGTACTCGCTGCCTGACGAACACGAACATCGTCATCATCAAGGAGGACGGAAAGCCAGTCGAACAACTCATCCGAGCGTTGCTCAGCGACCGTTGGAAGAACCTCCAATGCCGCAACACGAACGTCTGCATCATCGGACTCAAGAGCCAGCAGTAGGCTCGCGTGGGATCGTTCTGCCCACACACCCTTCAAACGGCCGAGGCCTTGAACACCATCGACTCGAGAGAGTGTATGGCGACCACCGTTCCAATTCACAGTCAAGTTCTCTGTTTGTCCAGTGGAGAGGTCATGAAGTTCTTGTCGAGTGCACTCCAGCCACGGCCCTATGCGCTCTTTTTTGTTGGTTTTTTGAGTCTGACGACGCCCTGTTGCAATGGGCAAACCCGTCCTTGGGTCTCGTGCAATGTACTCTCGAACCATCGTACCAATCAAAGGGTGCATTCTTCCAGTGATTATGAACCTTCACTT
>JAYYFM010000306.1:0-1368 GCA_036158745.1 Thermoplasmatota archaeon | reverse complement strand
GTCAATCCTGCAGCACCTCCTGCGACGTTGATCATGGTCGCAGGAACGGAGCGCATCAAGTCGTTATCGTACAATTCAACGTTGATGCGCGGAGGCTATGCGAGTGATGTCAGCTCGCTCTCGATTCATGTTGAAAACCTTCCAGAGGTGCTTATTCTCAAAGGTAGTTTCCAGCTCTCATCGACCGGTTTATCTCGCGTCAATTTTAACAATCCTGATCTCAACACCATCTCACAACTGTTGGATAACGCACTGTTAACTTTGGTTGAGGTGATCCTCGATTTGGGTTCCATTCTCAACACGCTTCCAGATCTCATTGTAGGAACTGCAGGTAGTTCTGGAGGTGAACTAGAAGTGCTTTGTCTCAGTCAAGTTCGCCAAACATGGAACGATGGTTCAGTTCGCAGCCCAAGCAGTCTCGGTGTTATTTCGATGGCCATTGGAAGCAGCGACCATCCTTGGTTGACCGATTCGGATCACATTTTGCTCTCGCAAGATACGGAAATCGAACAGGTTGATGGAAGAGATGGACCGGTTGATCCGCTCGTGCCAGTTGCGATGAGTCTGCGAATATCGAACATATCTCGCGTCTTCCAATCCTACGACCCTATAACGAGCATCCGAGCTCTTGAATTGGGTGGTCAACAATCTGGAGCGCTCCTCGTTGGTCACATACGTCACTCCGGTACCGACTTTTCGGATGTTACCGCACAATCCGCTATGATCTCAAATCGACCTAGTTTGTTGAGCGTGGTCCAAGATTCGGAAAAGTTGGTGTATACGGCCAGCGAACCGATCGGAACCATCACATATGGAGGTGAGCAAGGTGTTCAGCGGAATGCCATTCGTCTCGAAGGATTGCCCGCAGCATTCCAATTGAATCTCGGTGATTCAGTCGGTTTCCAAGCGGATACGCCGATTACGTCGATCATGGTGCAAATGACCAACGCGACAACACCTCTGACGATGGATGGAGACCACTTCCGTTTCTGGGTCGATGCCGATCAGGCCCAGGCTTCGTTCAGTGCTAAAATATCCAATGTTCAATCGGTCCAACGATATTCTCCAATCGATCCAAATTCAACAGGGCCTGAGGGGAGCGCACGCTACTCCTTGCAACGACAAGTTTCAGCACCATTCAGTATTTCGATGGAAGATGTCAGCACGTACGACGACCCCTTCCTTGGTCTGAACGGCATGATGCGAATGGAACCACTTCCTGCAAACCTCGAAATTGTTCTTCCCAGCGATCTCGACTCAAGCGGTCTAGAGATTCCTGATTTCAGCCAAGGAGAGGGCGTTGAAGCTCTCTCATTCTTCCTTGGCGACGTTGTTGGTATCGGTGGCCTGGTCAACGATTTGGTGTAT
>JAYYFM010000305.1:0-1370 GCA_036158745.1 Thermoplasmatota archaeon | reverse complement strand
GGACGTTCTCTAATTCGTACAGCGGTCGTGTCACCTCCCCCGCATGTGGTTACAATGGTAGTTCAGGAGGTTCGATCAGATTGTACGCAGGATCAACGTATGCAACATCTCCTGTAATGGATCTATCAGGTCGTTCAGGAGTGCCATTCCATGCTTGGGTACATGAAGGACGGTCGGGGTGTGGGGAAACCCCTGATTTCGGTGAAGACCTCCAGTTCCAATACAAAACTGCAGCAGGCACTTGGACGCAATTCCACGACTTTACAGGAGGCTCTCCCTCGACTTCAAATTTCCAGCTTGCAACCATTCTTCCAGCCGCAGCCCTGCATTCAAGTTCACAATTTAGAATTCATCAGACATCGGGCAGCAGTACGTGCTGTGATTATTGGTTTGTTGATGACGTGAAAGTAGTGATTCCGCCACTTTCATTTTGGACAAGTCCCACCTTTGGATACAATACTTCGAACAGCTTTTTGTTGGCAGAAGGCCCTTATGCGCCCATGCACATCAATGCAGACTTGCCTACGGGTTCGAGTCTCACGTGGACCCTCATTGATGCCACGACAGGAGACAACCTTTCCGGATTCGAAAACATCGAAGGCACCCTTGTTCATCTCGATGCGGTTGATTGGGAGACCTACGGCTCCCTTCGCCTGAGCATGAACTTTGAAGGATTGGATGCAAGTTCCATGCCATCGGTTGAATCCATCACAGCAGGTGGTCTGCTCAAAGACACGTTTTCAACAGACCCTGTGGAACGTGGCTGGACGATGAACAACAGCACTTATCTCGCTGGTTCCATCACATCGATTGGCAATGGAACAGTCCATTCGCCATGGTTTACGAGCAATTCTCCGCTTGCAGGATACCAGATTGCAGCTACAATGCAGGAATACGATGCTTACGTTCGTCACGACGAAGCAGATGCGTGGGTTGCCATCACACTCCCTTACTCCGGTCAGCTTGACGCCAACGAGCATGCCTTCCAAATCATGTTCATGCACAATTCAACACAACCTGCTCTCCTCGATGAGATTCAGGTCACCATGTCAACGGGTGGTCGTGTGCATTCACCTTCATTGGATTTGAACGGAGACGGTTTGCTTGAATGGGGTGACCCAGATGTTCGAATCGGCTCATGGGGCTTCCAAGATCACTTTTCAACTGGTGAAAAGACCCATCGCGCATCATTCGGATTCGCAGGCCTTGCCGAAGCTTCGACATGGATACCTGCCTCGAATCTCGAGCATTTTGCAGTTTCAGTTTCCAGTGAAAACGGAAACATGACCGGTTTGTCATTGCGCATTGCTGGGTCGACCATCCTTTCACGAACGTTGGACAATGCAACCGTTTACCGCCTCGAACTCAAT
>JAYYFM010000304.1:0-1372 GCA_036158745.1 Thermoplasmatota archaeon | reverse complement strand
AGAACCGTTCGTTGACGATATTGACGCCTTGTGCAAAATCAGAAGATTCATCGAGAAAATCTTCAACGGCGAAATCACCTTCAAGATTGGACATGGCAATGCTTGCCGGGACGGTTAACAGCAAGGCGAGTATGGCAATGACAACCGAATTCTTGAATCGTCCACTTTGAATGGTTAATCCACGCAACCACTTTTCTGGAACCAAGTGTGTAATTTGGCGCTCTTCGATGGATTTGCCTTTCCGATTCTCAAGCCACTCATCAAAACTCATTCGCAGCAATGGGACCCACAAACCAGTCAACAAGAATGCAGCAAGGATTCCCATGGCTGCTTCGATGCCGAAACTACGCAAGGCTGCGATATCTGAGAAGAGATTCGCAGAGAAGGCAGCCATTGTTGTGATCGATGTGAGCATGATGGCACGACCGACTCGGGTCAGCGTAATGGTACCAGATTCTGAGGCACTCTTGCCAAGTTTACGTTCCTCCTTGTAGCGATGAAGAGCATGGAGCGAATCATCAATGCCTAGAGCGAGAACGAGAATTGGTAGCAGATTTGAGAATTGCGAGCGTGCGATGATGTCCCATCCAAAGAAACCTGTAAGATTCGAGATGTGGCCGATGAACCCTTGCATCCACAACAAGGCTCCACCAAGAGCAACAACAACGATGGCGACGTCGCTTACTCGCCTCAAACTGACATAGAGGAGTCCGAGAATAATTAGACCCATCAAGGCAATGAGTCCTGTCGAGGACTGGAGTTCCCGGTTGACTTCAACATTGACGCCTTGTCCGACAAGCAGCGTGAGAGACGCTCGATCATGGGAGCGAAGAAGACCTTCGAGATCCATGTAGGTCCATTCGACCGAACATCCAGCACCCTCCTCTTTCTTGAGTTCAAGACAATACTCTTCTGAGTATTGGGGTGGATGAAGAACAAGTTCGTTGTTTGCCAATCGATACCCACCGATGACCAAACCTTCGTCCGACGTTCGAATGGACTTCTCTTGCTTCGCATCCTTCCAGACAATCTCCCAGCCACCTTCTTCGAGCGATGCGCGGTCGAGTTGAACCAGTAGCCATGAGGCAGAACCGCTCCAGCGGCCGTACCCCGTGTATTCGTTTTGCCAATTACCCTCTGAATCAAGTGAACCCCCGATTGGGCCCTGCTGAATCGAAGTAATGTCGGAGACAAATCCACGGTCCAATGAAATCCATCGTAGGAAGTCATTGTTGCTTCCTTCAGCCATTCGTGCTGCGGCCATGTCGATGTGGGCTTGTGTAACGTTCACATCGTCAAAACTCAAGCAATCGAGTGGAAAACAATCGGTCCAATTTGTTGGTGCTGGAGTAGGAACCCCGAGCGGAGAGAG
>JAYYFM010000303.1:0-1375 GCA_036158745.1 Thermoplasmatota archaeon | reverse complement strand
TAGGGAATTCCCCCATTTGTTTGATAAGCGTAAACGCAGACATTTGCATTTATGTCTCCAAGAAGACTGGGCAAAGGCTCCCAGAAAAAGGCACGCTTTGAACGATTGAAAGAAGAAATTATGCGGTTTGTGACAGCAAACCCTGGGTGTTCAGCCCAATCGATTGTTGCGAATTTGTCCCATGATCGAACAATGCGAAACCATGGATTAACTCCCCGAAAAGTTGGTTTCTTTATTCCCAGACACCTCGCAGATCGGTTGACATGGTGGCAAGATCATCGTGCAGGCCGCAGAGTGTATGGCTGTCTTGAGGTTGAAGAAACCGACCAGAGAGTCCAATAATGCAGGTCCGTATTTAATATCCTAGAGTAATTAGTATCAGTCATGGACTACGACGCAATGACGTTGCTTGATTTGAAGAAACTGTGCAAAGAACGGGGCTTGAAAGTCGGCGGAAGAAAAGACGAGGTAGTCATTCGACTCATGGAATACGATGAAGCTCTAGCCGGTAGCGATGCTCCTACAGCAAGAGTGATTCCTCAAGTCACTCCAATGCATACTGCAGGTGGAATGGCAGTCACTCCCCAAGGGACACAATTCGTTATTGTCGGAAACAACAGTAATTCAGGACTCGCTTCAACCATGGGAACACTCATCCTCATCTATGGTATTTTCAGAATTGGCGTCGTCTTCTTCTTGGGAATGTTTTGGGATGACTTCATGAATGAATACGTGATTGAATCCATCTTAGCTTTCCTTATTGGAATAAGTTACGTATTTGGAGGCATGATGATCCTCGCTGGATATCGCAATGGCGTCTACCTGGTGCTCGGAACGTTGGTCTTTTCGGGATTGTTATCGTTCGTATACAACGATGAGTGGAGCCCTCTTTCGATTGGATTAGATGGTTTTACCGCCCCAGCATACACCTTTTTCTGCTCAGCATTCTGTATGATTCTTACAGCTCTACCACTCCTGATTGCTCCATCAGAACTCAAGGGTGGATGGCCAGAAGGTATTCAGCGAATCATAGA
The DNA here is from genome assembly GCA_036158745.1 of Thermoplasmatota archaeon. Taxonomy (GTDB): domain Archaea; phylum Thermoplasmatota; class Poseidoniia; order Poseidoniales; family Poseidoniaceae; genus MGIIa-L2. The sequence goes on along the minus strand of JAYYFM010000303.1, from coordinate 341 downwards.
CAACACGTCCAAGCCCTCGCAGGATTCTGGAAAAAAGAAACTCAGCTGTTCAAACTGCAGTCAATCGCTCCGAGTACCTGCAGGATTCTCTGGAAAGGTCCGATGTCCAAGTTGTGAATCAGTGATCGAAGTTTGATCACTCACTCAGTTGCGGCCGCTTCTTTTGCTGCGCGCTTCTTGCGGTTCTGTCGCTTCTTGTACCAGGGGTAGATGGGCCATTTTGCCAACCCCGTCCACATGACGAAGAAGATGAAGTAAATGGATACGAATTCGTCAATTTCTTCCGACCAAAGGGTGGTCACACCAAACATGCCTTGGTGGTAATAGGCGATCCGTGCGTG
>JAYYFM010000302.1:0-1385 GCA_036158745.1 Thermoplasmatota archaeon | reverse complement strand
GCATGGATTCAGCTCGTCGTCCTAGTAAGACTTCGACACCATCCGGCCCATCACGGGTCAATGTCAACGTCACCGTAGGACGTGGAGGCTTCCTCGCAAATGCGGGAAGGTTCACACCCTCAGGGACTTCGCTCATGTTCCACCCTATGGGTGGACCGCTTCAAGCCTTTGTGGCTTCACTCGTTTCGTCGAATGAATGCTGCTCCGAGGAGTGCAAGCATTCCAACAAGTCCAGTGAATCCAGGAGCGTCGTGCATTGGGTTCTCGTCACTGTACGCATCTGCAGAGATGGAGTACAATCGGACCTCATTCCAGGATTCAGCGGTTTGACCGATGTTAATCTCGTCACCAACAGAAAGTGTTCCTGAACTGTCTGCGTCATGGAACATGATGTCGGAATCTTCGCCCGCATCTGCAATGGCAACGGACATGACCGTTGTGCAGGTCATCGTTTCTTCACCTGTATCCATATCGTAAACACTCTCACAGGTTGCAAGTTCAATCTTGTAATCGGAGAGATCGCCTTCGAAGTGGAAGTCCATGTCTGAGGTAACGTACATGACGATTTCATCAGAATAATCCTCACCGCCGTAGTCATCGAACTCGTCTTCGCCACCAGCACAATCATCCATGCCGTCGTTGACCCAGTCCATTGGAATGGTTTCACCATCATCGCACATGAACTCATCATCGGATCCGCCCATGCCATCATCGCCCATGTCAGGCATTTCGTCCTCGCTATCAGGACAATCTCCGTTTCCATCATTGACTTGTGAAATCCATACTTGGCTTCCATCCATGCAGTCAAACCAGTTGATTTCATTTCCGTCACTGTCGTATTGCTGCTCATCAGCACCATCAGCACAGTCAGCACCACCATCGTTGACGTACTCGAACGGGATTTCTTCTCCATTGCCGCAAATGAACGTAGGTCCATTACCGTACTCTTCAGCCATCAATTCATCCATGATGTATTCGAGGTAGCCGGCCAATTCGAACTCATCGAGTCCGCCGTTAAGATCGGAATCGTATTCTGACCAGGTCATCATTGTAGCATTGCGAGCTTCCTCGCTGTCCCAGCCGTCCTCACCGATGATGAAGGTATCATGCTCGTCCCATGAGATGTTCCCATCTCCATCAGCATCCATGAATGCCATCCACTCATCGACCATGTCATCGATGAGTGAATCAACATCTCGCAGACAATCCCAGCCACTGCCATCTGCCAGTTCCGTACATTCGTCCATTTCATATCCATCGCTATCCATGATGTTGCCATCAGAATCCAACCAATCGTTCATCCAGCATTCGTAGTAACTGTCGGCTGGGTCCGTGCTTTGAGTGCAACCATCGTAGATGGTAGAATAATCCCCGGAACCGTCTTC
>JAYYFM010000301.1:0-1389 GCA_036158745.1 Thermoplasmatota archaeon | reverse complement strand
TCAACAGCGCCATCTCCATGTTCTACTACCTGCGAATCGGCGTTGTGATGTACTTCCACGAGCCGGAAGAAGGTCGTAAGGGACCTCTTGCTTCCGGTGCTTCCATTCGTATTGCTATTGCACTCTGTGCGATTGGAACCGTTGCATTCGGTTTGGTTGGTGGCGAGCTCATCGACCTGTGCAAAGATGCTGCTGAATCACTCCGCTGAAGAGGGGCGACTTCAAGAGGGGTCGACCTCTCGAATGACATGGTGAGACCCTATGGGACGACGTCATGAGGAAAAAGTGGACGAGGAAGAACTCGCACGCTTGGAAAATCCTGAGGGTTCACCAGGCAAAATCCGTGTCAAACTTCCAAACGATGGGAAGAGCAAAGGTGAACTCGGATACAAGGGCGAAATGTTCGCTCTTGCAGAAGAGATTCTTGGCGGACGTCGAGTGACTGTTCTCTGCGCTGACGGAGAAACACGAATGGCTCGAATCCCTGGAAAGATGCGCCGCCGACAATGGGTTCGTGAAGGCGATCTGATCATCGTTTGGCCGTGGGATTTCCAAGATTCGAAAGCGGATGTCAAGCACCGCTACACCAAGACACAAGCCATGTATCTCTCAAGGAAGCAAGTTCTTCCAGAAGTCGTTGATATGTTTGGAATGAATTCACGCATTGATGATGACGATATTGGCGATGACTTGTTTGGTTCATCCGATGCTCCAGAAGAAGCCGAAGCTGCAGACGATGACGACGTCGACGACATGTTTGGTTCGGATGATGATGACGATGATGTTGACGACATGTTTGGTTCGGATGATGATGACGATGATGACGTCGACGATATGTTTGGTTCCGATGACGAACCAGAAGTCGTTGAAGAGCAACCCGTGGTTGAAGAAATGCCAGAGCCTGAACCTCTCGATGATGACGACGATGATGACGACGATATCGATGCTTTGTTTGCTTGATGTGGCAAAGGATTGAAGTTGAACGAACCCCAACATGCGATTAAGGAGTGTTCGTATGGCACGTTCTGGAGACGATTGGGATGAGTTAACGGAACGCACCCGTCAACGCAAACAGACACGTCGTAAACGAAACCGACGTCAACGTTCTGCTGAAGAACAAGCAGATCATGACTACAATGAGGAACATAGCTCAAAGTTCGTGTCTGAGTTGGCCAAGAAGGATAGCCAGTACAATTGGATGAAGGACGATAAGAACAAGCGTATGTTCCAGAAAATCGAGAAACGCATTCAGGGAGCGATGGGCAGTGGAACCTACGATTGGGTCGATCGTCGTGTGTTTGACCAAGTCTTTGATCGCCTTACCCTGATGTCCTTGTACAAACTGATGAATGCAGGGGTCTTGGATACACTTGACTTTCCGGTTGCTCG
>JAYYFM010000300.1:0-1393 GCA_036158745.1 Thermoplasmatota archaeon | reverse complement strand
CGAGTCCAAACTCGCAGAGTTGTGTGCTTCTGCGGGCGTTGAACCGGTTCGAGGCATTCTTGGCGACATTGCTCACATTTCGAACGGGAATCTTCGGAAAGCCATTTTCACAACTGAAGTTCTCGCACTTCGAGACCTTCTTGGTGAGCGAGGTAATCTCCACCGTCTTCTCACAATGATATCGACGAATGAAGTTCAACGAATGATAGAAGCTGCGCTGCGAGGCCAGGTTGTCGAATGGCGTTGGGAGAAAGACGGTTACAAGAACACAAGAAAACTCAAAGGAGCGTTGGGAATCTATGATGAGATCATCACACAACAGAGTTTGGAAGCCGAGGATGTTGTTGAACAAGCGCATCAAGTTCTCACTGGAGGGCGACTCAACCTTCCAGAAAATCAATTGACACTCGCTCTTAGTGCATTATCGGACTGCGATGTACGCCTTCGGCGATCCTCTCAAGGGCGCATTCAGATCGAGCAAATGTTGCATGACTTTGCTGCAATTCAGCAACAGTAATCTCCATCATAGGGAGCGTTTTGGCAACATTGGGCGTGTAGCACAGCTGGATAATGCGTCGGCCTCCTAAGCCGAAGATCGCGGGTTCGAATCCTGCCACGCCCGCCAAATTGGACTGATTTCCTGAGGATGCAGCGAAGATGACATATGTGGGCTGTTCGTACAGAGGACTGAGTCAGATGGAGCCAGAGGAAGAATCCATCGTTGCTCGTACCCGGCGAACCATCAAGTCCTTGCCAGATCCATACGGCCACGGCTTTTCTCGAAACGAAGACCCTCTCGAACGTACACGTGAAGCTTGGGTCAAGAGCGAACGTTTCCGTATGAAAAGCGGACAAATCGCCAACAACTCGTTTTTCCTTGCGTTTCGCAATGTTGTCGGTTTTGGCATTGCGATAACTGCCGTTTTACTCGTTATTGATCCAACCATCTTACCATACACTTCACCTTTGTTCATCCTCGCCATTTGGTTGATTCCGGCCCTTGCAGCATTCGTCCCTCCTATTGCAGGAAGCGAAGCGACATGGTCTGCAGTAGAGGCGAAGATATCTCTTCGTGAACAGGGAGGATTTGGTGATGGAAAGCGACACACGCTCCGTGCGCAACCAGGGATGGACCGAGTCCTCGAAGGTCTTCGAGATGGTCGCCGACAAAACAACATCAGCGCCTTTCTTGCGACCACATCGCTAACGTTGTTGTGTCTCTCAATGCTCATTACGCCTCGCTCAGTCGCTTGGAATCTGCTATTGCTTGCATCGATGACTGCGGGAATAGGGTTGAGCATTCACTCTATTTTGACGACCTATTACATACGACTTCAGGCAGATACGATGCCATTGCTGATACACTATGCGCCAACACATCACCCGACACAAC
>JAYYFM010000299.1:0-1397 GCA_036158745.1 Thermoplasmatota archaeon | reverse complement strand
GGCGGATGATGTTCTGCGGCTCCATTGGTTGGAAGCGCAACTACGAATTGATCCTGATAATCCTGATTTGCTACGAACCCATGCTCACATCCTTGTTCAACAAGGAGATGAGAACGCAGAGAGGGATGTTCGACGGCTTGAAGCACTCGGTCTTGACACGCCTGCAGATCGTTCTCTTCTCGCTGGACTGCGTCATCGAGCCGGCTCCTCCAATGAGGCGATTGATGCCATCGAACAGGCTCTAGCAGAAGACAACAAGAAACCTGACTACTGGCTCCAATATGCTCAGTTACTCCACGAAGCTGAAGAGAATGAACGTGCTTTGGAAGCCGTTGATAGTTGCCTAAACCTCGACCGTCAAATTGGTGATGCCTGGGCTTTGCGGGCCATCTTACTGAGCGTTAAGCATGGACGTGAAAAGGAGGCGTTGAAAGCAGCTACACATGCTGTCGCATTGGATTGTGGCGGCGCTCAATTGATTGTTCTGAAGGCCGATTTACTTGCTGAATCAGGTGATGTCATGGCTGCTGAAACCTCACTCGAGAAAGCCATTGAAAAACATCCGATGGATGCCGAACTCCGCAGCACTGTTGCTTCACGACGTTTGGTAGAGGGGCGTATTGAGGTCGCACAGGCGCTTCTCGATGGAACACCTCCAAACATCGACCATCCAGAACTACACATCGTTGAGGGTCGCCTTCACTTGGCTCGTGCGGATCGACGACGTGATGGAACTGGAGAAACCGATCAACTTCTTCTCGGCGCTGCTGTCCAATCATTTGAAGCGGCTCTTCAACTCAATCGAGAGCTTGGTGTTGCGTGGCTCGGGCTGGCACGCACGCAGCGTCTCATGAAGAATCTTGATCAGGCAAGTGAATCGCTTACACGTGCTAAGCGACTTTTGGGCGATACGGACTCAAGTTGTTCAATTGAAGCAGCATTGCTAGCAATTGATCTCGACGATCTTCATGCTGCAACACGTTACATCGATGCTGCAGAAATACAAGGCAGTGGTCCAACGATTGCCTATGTGCGAGGAAACATCGCAATCAAATCCGGAGACGCTGAACGCGCCATTGCGATGTACACTGAAACGCTCAATGAACGACCAAAACACATTCGAGCGAGACTCAACCGAATCAGTTGTTATCTCTCGCTCGATCAGGCTGTTGAGGCAAAAGATGATGCAAACATCCTCCTATCTCTCGCCCCGGAGCTCGCCATTGCTGTTTTCGCGAAAGCCGATGCACAATCCCGTCTCGGTGAATGGGAAGAAGCAAAGGAAGGTTTCCTTGCAGTGCTTGAGCAAGCTCCACATCACCATATGGCTCTAACGAAATTAGGTGCGTGCTTCCTCGCCTTAGATCGACCGGAACGCGCAGAGGGTCCAATCAACG
>JAYYFM010000298.1:0-1404 GCA_036158745.1 Thermoplasmatota archaeon | reverse complement strand
CTTGAAGCCACAGGACCAGACACCCCAATTGGTCGATTTCTTAGCAAAAGAGGACCAGGTATCCAACAACTTTGTTTGGCTGTAGATCATTTAGAATCAATGATCGAGCACCTCATGGCAAATGGCATTGTCATGATCGATGAAACGCCACGTATTGGAGCACACAACTCCACGATTGCATTTGTTCACCCAAAAAGTACGGGTGGAATTTTGGTTGAATTGAAACAACGTTGAGAACATGGAATAACAGAATGCTCATAATCGTCCTCGGATTAAGATGGTCGATGAGAACTTGTGTTGACCAAATTATGGCGCTACCGCACATCGCAGGACCACGTATCCGCAAGGAATCAGAATATCTCTCACAACAATTGGAAACGTTGCGACTCAATGGCACAATCAGTAACGAGGCCTTTCTCGATGCAGGTGCAATACAGGGAGCATTTGAGTTGCTAGGTACATTGGTCGAAATGGGTGTATCGCAAAAGGAAATTATTCAAGAATTAAAGAACACGCTCGATCGTGCAAAGCGACTTGAGGAAAAACATCCCGGACTCGATTTCGCAGTAGAGAGCGGCCGTGCATCTTGAGTGTGTTCCATATGGAACCGTTGTTGAAGCTCACGAATGTCAAGAAGTCATTTGGCGATATTCATGCAATTGAACAAGTGAATCTCGATATTCACAAGCATTCCGTCATAGGACTTGTAGGTGGAAATGGTGCTGGAAAGACAACACTTCTTCGACTGATGTCAGGCGTGTATCGACCGACCACAGGATCCGTAGAACTAGAGAACAATCGCCCAGTATCAGAAATGAGATCCGTGTTGGGCGTAGTACCTGAGTCGACGGGTTTGTATTCGAAATTGACTGCTTGGGAGAACATTCGCTATCATAGCAGGCTTCATGGAATTGATGATCAATTAGCCTGGGAACGTACGTATCGATTTGCGAAACTTCTGGATATACATCAATCACTTCATCGGTACACGGAAGGATTTTCACGTGGTATGAAACAAAAAACTGCCCTTTTGCGCGCCCTTGCTCATGGCCCCCAAATCCTCCTCCTCGATGAGCCAACAGGTGGACTCGATGTTACTTCAGCGCGTACTGTTCGCCAACTTGTGCGAAAATTGAAAGAAGAAGGTGGGACTGTCATCTATTCTACACATCATCTTGCAGAGGCCCAGCAGGTTTGTGATCGAATCATCATCGTCCACAATGGCATCATACAAGCCGATGGGACGCCTGATGAACTTCTCTCATTAACTGGCACTGAATCACTAGAAGAAGCATATGTGGCCCTCACAAGTGAAACTGCAAGACCAAGAATGGAAGAAAACGAACAACCTTCCAAAATGTCCAAAATTTCCGAAATTTAAATTGTCCAAGATTTTTAAAATTT
>JAYYFM010000297.1:0-1411 GCA_036158745.1 Thermoplasmatota archaeon | reverse complement strand
GAAGACCACGATTCGATAGGTTCGACAAAACCGTCGACTTGCAAAGCAGCAACATGTATTCCGTGTGAAGTTGCAAGAGCAACTGAATGTGGACCCGTCTCAGACTCGACAAAGACAGCTTCGTATCCGGTGATTCCTTGTGGGAACCATTGGTCTTGGGTTGTATCTGTTTCGTAGTCGATTGTGGTTATCCCGTAACGAGTCAAATAATACGCAGTCGAACCATCGACGAGTATGCTTCGAACATCATGGTGCATGAGAGAAAGGGATCCGGGTACGGCATTGAACGTCAAAGGATACTCCTTGAAGGATGAATCGTTCACGCCGAGTTGAACCTCTCGAAGACCCGATCGTACTGTATTGCCTTCGTCGTTGTGGGTGTAAAATTCCTCGAGGTTGGACAACGATTCACCCAGCGCAATGGCGGTATCGGTCCGGCTCACATCAGCAGAAACGAGCCCATCTCGATTCAAGTCCCAGCCGTCTCGATCATCGTCGAGCAAAGCGTTTGAGCGGTTCAAGGGGTCGAGGCCAAAGTGTACCTCCCAACCATCCGGCATTCCATCTCCAAACGAGGGATAAAGCGGACGAATGGCAAAACCGTCCCAACTGTAGCGGTCTGAATCGTCGAGAAGTGGATCGGTTCCGAGCCACAGATCTTCACCGACAACACCAGTCACATTGTTCGTACAAGCTGAGAGGATGTTCACAAAGGATGCATTTGCGCCGTTGGTGATAAAGGGCCACTGTGTCAAGATGGACCCCTGTGGGAGCGTTGCTGAACACCACAAACCATCCAATTCATGCGTGAAATTCCCCGGCATACCGTAACGGTACTCTTCTGGTGAGGTATACTGTTCTGCAACCGTGAGGAATCCATCGCGGTTCACATCAAAACCGTCCTCATCAGGGTCGTCGGTTTGGTCACTTGCGTTCAATGGATCGAAGTATGGGCAGACGTAACGTTGCGTTACCTCATCGAAACCGCCTGCGCGATCGCACATCCATGCTTCAAATCCGTCCGGCATACCATCTCCGTCCGTGTCAGAGACACGAGGATCGAGGTACATACGGTCCCCATTTTCGTCCAGTGTACCAGTGAGCCCTCGCGAAAAACCGGGGTCATTGCAGTTCGCAGGATACGGCCAACAGTACTCTTCGGTGTTGTTCAAACCGTCTCGGTCGGTATCAAAATTGGCGTCAGGAACGGTCGAGTTCAATCCCTCCATAGCAACGAAACGATTGTCCACTGAAGTGAAATTAATCCAGTCCTCAAAGATGGTCTCGTGCACGTCTGGAATACCATCTTCGTCTGTGTCAGTCGTTGGAGGTCCATCACCAAATGTATCATCAGGATGAACGTTCGAAACTGGAGAGATGACTGGAAACTGCGACATGAAGAGCAGCCCTG
>JAYYFM010000296.1:0-1420 GCA_036158745.1 Thermoplasmatota archaeon | reverse complement strand
GCCATCCCCTATCGTCGATTGAAATACTATCCGCCGAACGACCAGCGTCTAGTGAAAACAATGAATCCGATTCACCATCGATCAATCCAGACTTGCCCACGGTCCGTATTGTCCACACTGGAGGGACCATCGCTTCGAAAGTCGACTACACGACCGGCGCTGTCACGGCTCAGTTCGAGCCATCGGAATTGGTTGAACACGTTCCAGAACTTCTGAACATCGCCAATCTCGATGTGCACAAAATAGGGAACATGTTCAGTGAAGATATCCGTCCAAATCATTGGAATCAAATCATTGATGCTTCTGAGCGAGCGTTTGCTGATGGTTGCGTAGGTGTCGTTGTCACACACGGAACCGATACGCTCCACATTACCGCTTCAGCAGTCGCCTTCGCTTGGTGTGGAAAGGGCGGTAACCCACCAGGACGTATTGCCTTCGTTGGATCGCAGCGCTCCAGCGACCGGGCTTCCTCGGATGCTGCACAGAATCTGATTTCTGCTGTCAAGTGGGCTGCAGAAGGACCGCAACCAACGGGTGAGCTCAGCGATGCAGTCGTTGTTTCCATGCACACAACGAGCGATGATGGGGTTTGCTCAATCCATGCAGCTACCGGCGTTCGGAAACTTCACTCTAGCCGGCGCGATGCCTTTCGCCCCGTCAACACCATGCCTCTTGCAACAGTCCATATCAACAATTCAGACGTCAGCCTCAACCTAGGACATCACTATGAGGAAGCGAGATCAACACTTCAATCGAGACCTGCCACGTCCGAAGCATCCCGTTTCCATGAGAACATTGTCATCCGACAAATGATCGCAGGCCCATGGCTGACAACGCAAGAGATTCATGATGCAGTTGGTTCAAACGTCGATGCGCTTGTCATCCACGGAACCGGACTTGGACACCTACCGATTGAAAATCCAAACAACGACGCTCCTCAAAACATCGAACTCCACAACGCTCTTGCTCAGTTGAAAATCCCCGCATTGGTGGTCAACCAATGCATCCACGGACCAGTCAACATGAACGTCTACTCAAAAGGACGGATTCAACAGGACATTGGGCTTCTCGGGCATGGCTTGACATCATCGCCTGAAGCCGCTGTTGTTAAGCTCCATTTTGCACTCTCAAACGATATGGATGTTGCGTCCACAATGGCAGAGAATTTGTTTGGAGAACAGCAACAAACCATTCTCAACTAAGCGATTCGATGAAGAACCTTATCGGTTCTGAGTGAAGTATGGCAAGTCCGGTTGGCGACCCAATATCCGAACTCAAGTCACGTCGTGAACGTGCTCGAGCAGGCGGTGGACGAAAGGCACTGGAAGCCATTCGTGCCACAGGACGGGGCACTGCACGAGACCGGATTGATTTGCTCCTTGACCCAGATTCCTTTGTCGAAGTGGATACGTTCGTTACC
>JAYYFM010000295.1:0-1421 GCA_036158745.1 Thermoplasmatota archaeon | reverse complement strand
CAGGAATGAGGTGAAGAAGCATGCCAACACACCCTCAAGCAAAACCGAACTTCCGAAATCTGTTCTGGTATCCGTTCAAGATCACCTTGATTACGGCCCTACGAACATTCCCGTTCTTGGGTCGTATGTTCCCTAAGAAACTTGGAATGGGATACCACAACACCTCTCACCCAGAGTTCCTTGATGATGCGAGCGAACATCGAGCGAAGAGTCGTGCAAAGTACAATGACATCTCGAAGCAAGAGTTCGCTCCTGACCGAGTTACATCCGATTTGTTTCCAAGTCTATGGAAGCCACAAACCGTCCAGTATCCGTACGAACGTCTCGAAGACATGGAACCGTGGCTCTTCGTTCCTGGAAACTACAACGGCCGAATCGGTGTCATCTGGGAAACTTGTACGGCTTGTAAGATGTGTGTCAACATCTGTCCAAACGATTGTCTGCACATGACGACTGAACTTCGTGTTGACGTTCTTGACAACGCTGAAGGTGAATACGAAGGCTATGGTGCTGAACTCGAGGTCGGTGGCTATGCGGCTAAGTTCCGTGAAGAAGTTACGGAAGAACTCGAATCGTTCGATTTAATCACAGCTCACAGCGCTCCTCCATCAGAGTGGCGCTTTGCCCAGGTCTTGGATCTCTCAGGAAGTACCGCAACCGTGCGCTGGAACGATTCTGGTCAAGAAGAAGTCCTTGCTCAGTCCGAACTGCGAACAGCAGACGACCAAATTGTCTCTGGTCGAATTGACATTGGCCGCTGTATGTTCTGTGGCCTATGCATGGAAGCCTGTGGCTTTACTTCGTTCTTCATGACCAACGAATACGATGGTATGTCAGGTTTCACCCGACAAGATCTCTGGTTTGATGCAAACAGAACTCGTGTTCTGCCATCTGTGCATCAAGAAGCCGTTGATGGCGAACTTGCAAAGCGTGCAACAAAGGAGCGCGATAAGCGAGCCAAGAAGGCTGCCAAGGCTGCGAAACCCGAAGTAGAAGCCGCAGAACCAGCTCCAGTTGTTGAAGAAAAGGTCGAAGTCAAGGCAGAGCCGAAAGATGACAAGTCTTTGAGCAAAGAAGAGAAGAAAGAGGCTGAACTTCAACGTGTCAAGGAACGTTCAAAAAACATTGATTTCGATGTTCTAGGAACGGCGAGCGCTGATGAGAAAGACGATTTGAAAATCATCAAAGGGGTAGGTCCTTTCATTGAGGAGAAACTCAACGCTCTTGGTATCTACACGTTCTCACAAATCAGCAAGATGACAAGCGAATTGGAAGATCAAGTCAACGAAGCCATCGAGTTTTTCCCGGGTCGAGTAAAGCGAGACGAATGGGCCAGTCAAGCCAAGGATTTGCTCGATAAGGAGGATGCCTGAAATGGACGTCGCCTCGGCCACTGAAACCATCATTTTCTTCGTCTTTGC
>JAYYFM010000294.1:0-1427 GCA_036158745.1 Thermoplasmatota archaeon | reverse complement strand
TTGACTGGATATTACGGGTCTGTTTGGAATTCTTGGTCATGGCCCGAATCTGATGTGGTTTGGTTCTCAGTTGTTGCTTTGTCTGATTTGGATGAATTTGAGATTCAAGCCACATGGGAAGTAGCAGAGGAGCCGCCGAGTCTCGATGAAATGACGCAATTGTTCAATGGCGTCCCTGTCACGTCTCAGACCGTTGCATCCGACCGGGACAGCTGGGATGCAGCACTCGAATACTACTACGTGAACGTCACAGATTCGCTCACTGAACTCAGAATCGAAACTTATGGTGGGAAAGGAAACCTCGATCTTGTCCTTTCTTCAGGCGGCCCGATTGATCCAAATTACTTCTACTATTACGAAGAACCGTTCTTTGATGAGTTTTCAAATGAAGGCACGCTACAAACCAACATCGCTTGGTCGAGCAACGATGGTAATTCTGAAGAGGTCAATCTCTTCGATGTAGAACCTGGCATTTACTACATCACAGCCTTCACGTACCGCAAGGCTACTGATTTCACAATCGTCGCTGATTTCACCTACGCACCTGCGAACGCAGATCCATCGACGGCTATCGAATTGCAAGATGGCATTGCCTACGGACCGATGAGCGGTTACAATGGACTTGACCAGTATTTCTTCATCGAGGTTCCGACTGGAACGGAGCGACTGGAAGTTGACCTAGACGGCGGATTTGGCGAAGCAACCTTGCACATGCGCTATGAGAACACACCAACTGCAAGCGAATCTGATTATCACTCAGGAGCGCCTGGTGCAGGAGATAAAATTGGATTCAACAATCCAACGCCAGGTAAATGGCACATCATGCTCGATTCTGAAAGTGTGTTCAGTGGTGTCTCAATCACAGCTTCCTTCGAAGACCTCTACGTCTGGGAATACGATGGTACCCCAATTGAATTGTTCAATGATGAAGACGTCGACGGACTCAGCGCTCCTGCCGGTGAAGAACTCTATTTCTATGTCGACCTTGAATCCCGTGCAGAGGAACTCATCATCACTACGTATGGTGGAGATGGTTCACTGTACATCACTGCCAGTGGCGAAATTGACTACGATGATTTCTTTGGGTTTGAGGAATTCGATGAGTTCGATTTCTTCGATGAAGACATGTTTGCTGATGATTTGACCTCCTATGGTGACGGAACCAATCATGAATTGTACATTTTTTCGCCTGCAGCAGGGCGATTCGATATCACTGTTGTTGCAGAAGACGACTTCTCGGATGTATCCATTGTCGCATACTGGAAGATCGATGATCGACCAGGGCCTGAACCTGAGCCAGAACCTGAACATGAGCCAGAACCTGAGCCAGAACCAACAGATGATATATATCCGCCTACTGGAGAATATCCAAATAATTTTGAATTTGAATCTGAACCAGAGCCTGAACCTGAACCAGAGCCTGAGCC
>JAYYFM010000293.1:0-1434 GCA_036158745.1 Thermoplasmatota archaeon | reverse complement strand
ATGGACGTCGACTTGGATCTGGAAGCAACGGACTTGTCCAATCTTCTTCGCGTCGCACTCAACCGTTTGGTGCAAGAGGGTGGAGACGGAAGCGAAGCAACCGGGCCGTCTTTTGAAGATTTGAAGAAAAAGAAATCTCTTGGTGATCTGAAAGAGCAACCAACACCCGTTTCAGCAGGTGGAATGGAATCGATTTTGGAACAGCAAGCTGCAAACATTGCTAATGAGATTGAATCAAAAATGGATGATATCCTCGATGAAGTACCAGAACATATTGCGCTCCTCCCTGAGGATGATATGGACCGCATCGATCCTCAAGTCCTGCGAATGACACGACTAACAACAGAAATGGTTCACGAATTGATGTGGGATTTGGGGCGGCCTGGAGCCGTGGCTGATATCACGCTGATGACGCGAATCGAGGATGCTACTGAAATGCTCGGTGACGTCCTTTCATCGTTGCCTGAATCGGAAGAGGAATGACGGTATGAAGAACATTCCTCGACCATCGGTTTCGCACCTCCCGAAGCCTTCAGAGCTTCATCTCATCGATGGGCGTCAAAATCTTCAGCAAATGAAGCAACAGAAGGTTCGATTGTATCAATGGCGAGCATTGTTTGGTCTTACAGTATTGCTTCTCTGTGGTGTTGCAGGCTATTTTTTGTTTCAAGATGCTGCAAACATCATTGATTGGATCAAGAGTTTCGGGATATGGTCACCCGTATTGTTCACGATTGCACTTTCGTTGGCGATTGTTCTTTTATTGCCAACACCATTTGTGAAGGTTGGTGCGGGTGCAATCTTCCCATTCTGGGTGGCTGTGGCTGTGAACTTTGTAGCTTCCATGATTGGAGGTTTCATTGCCTTCGTTCTTGGAAGATGGCTGTTCCGTGAATCCATTCACGAGGCCATCCAAAACGATCAGAGGATGCTCAACATTGAATCTGCACTGGGCGAAGATGCGATGCGAATCTCGGTCTTAGTACGTCTTTCACCAATTATTCCTGACGAGTGGCTCAACTACATTATGTCGGCAACTCCAGTGACACTTCGTGTCTTCTTACTCTCGAATCTTTCAAGTCTCATTTACTGCTTGATTTACGCTTACTACGGCCATGCCCTTGGCTCGATTGCACTCAGTCGATCAGGTATGGCAGGCCTAACCGAGTCGAGTGGAGGACTGTTCTTACTGCTCCTCGGTATCATTGCAACAGTCTTGGCTACTGTTATCGTGACGCGCACCTCAATTCGCGTGCTCAAGGACGCTATCGGGGAAGAAGAGTGAGGCATTTTGCCAAATCCATGAATCCATAGCCTTGATACAAGGTGTCTCTTGGCCAACATGGGGCGGGGTCATGACACAAAGTGCACAACCAGTCATTCACGGTGCTGAATGGACGCCAAGTGCAGCGCTAACCTTCACACAACCGCTGC
>JAYYFM010000292.1:0-1438 GCA_036158745.1 Thermoplasmatota archaeon | reverse complement strand
GGTTCGATGTAGGAATCCAGTCGTTGTAGGCGCTTGCAGGATCTTCTTCGAGACTTACGCCACTGGAACTTGAATTCCAAGTAGCTTCATCGATCCATCCGCTCGAGGAGTCGTACAATGTCATGAAATCGTTGGAGTTTGCAACATAGAAGTTGCTTGCACCATTTCGAGCGACAACCATGTAATCACCCGGGCCGAGGGTGTAGGTCGATGCATTTGCAGCGTCGTACCCAACAATGGAGTTTGAATCCAACGTCAAGGTTTTTGCAGCCTTGTTGGAGAAATACCAATTCCGTACATCAACAGACGTTGTTCCTGAGTTGTGAAGTTCTAGCCATTCGCCATTCGGCCAAACGGCATCATCGTACCCGTTCGGATTTGGCATGACTTCGTTGATGCATATCGAACCACCACACGGCTGGCTGCGTGCAGAAACGGCTTCTGTTGGTTCGACCAGAGGCGTAAGCGGGACCAAAAGCATCAGCGCAAGAAGAAAAACGGACTCAATTCGCATACAGCATCGACGTTCAAGCCAACGCCTTCCCCCTCATATCTTTTGGTGCGTGGAATCCTCTGGATTTCAAATGAAACCAAAGCTATCGGCCATTTGAGCAAAGGTGTAAATCATGATTGGAACCAAGATGATGCCCATACCGTGACTTCGTCGGATTCCGATACGTGGGGGCATCAGACCAAGAATGGTTCCTACAATGAGTACACCGATTCCAACGAAACCAGTTGATAGCCAGACCAAAGCGGTCACGAAGATGATGACGCCCATGACCATCGATTGGAGAGGAATTGCTGCATGCAATCGCAACATTCCCTTCCCTACAATTTTCATGATTGGCATGGCCATGATTCCAGCTGCGAGTGTAACAGCAAGCAAACGTACGAAATCTGCAGTTGGTTGCGTTGAATTCCATGTCTCAATTGGGTACATCATTTTCAGCGCTAGTGTTGCACCGGAGCGTGAACGTCCGATGATGTAGAGGAATCCGAGAACCATAACGGTAACAGCTGTGTTGACGGCTGAGAGAATGGCAATCACTTCGAGATCTTGTTTTGTTTGCGGTCCTTCGTATCCATCCTCCGCTTCAGCCACGGCAATTTCAAGCAACTCCTCGTCGCTTAGTTCGGTTAATCGGCGAGTTTCCCAATCCATGCCGTATCCTTCTTTCCCTTGCACCTTCGCGGCTACATTTCTGCCACCCATCACGAGAACTGTTGCCTGCGATGCAGTCATCCCTGGAAGGACACCCATGCTCGCTCCGGCAACAGCCGACCAGAAACAAGGGGCAATGAGCGGTTTGACCGGTGGAAGGTCCCAATTTTCCCTCTGAGGAGGCAAATGGCTCGTCGTTGCGTAGATATCCAACAGATTAGCAATGCCAAACAGACCTGCAAGACTTGGAAGCAAAAGTGAAGGAGACGGCAT
>JAYYFM010000291.1:0-1450 GCA_036158745.1 Thermoplasmatota archaeon | reverse complement strand
ACGCGAACAATCAAATCGGCTCCATCATCAAGCGTTAGTGTTGGCTTGAACTCCAGTGTCTTGTCAATGCACCAATAGAAATCATCAACGCTTTGACCATGCCAAGCATACACAGAATAGCCTTCACGGGCAAGCCAAGCAGCGACATCGTCTTGTGTTGACAAAGGATTGCAACCGGACCAAGAAAGCTCAGCACCCGCAGCAGCAATCGTTTCGACCAACACAGCGGTCTCTTTCGTAACGTGCAAGCAACCTGCTACACGCATACCCGCCAGTGGTTTCGTACGTTCTGCTTCTTCGCGTAGTGCTGCAAGAACCGGCATTCTGGAACGGGCCCAATCAACTCTCAGTGATCCTTCATCAGCGAGTCCAATGTCGCGAACGGCATAGCCATCACCTGTATCCAAACCTTCCATGACTCTTGCGAGTACTCTGGGTTTTTCAACCCATCTTCATGGCCACGGGGCCGGCCTACATCTGTTGCTGCTGTTGGGCTTGTGCGGCATACTGCTGTGCATATTGCGCAGCTGTTGCCTCATCGTAACCCTGGGCAACGAATTGCTGGTAGTACTGGTTGTAGTATTGTGTGTACAAGTCGTTGCTTGCGGCTGCAGGCGCGGCTGCGGCTGGCGCAGCGGCTGCTGCAGATTGACCCACATACTGGGCGGCATAGGCACGGGCCGTTTCTTCAGGATAGCCTTGAGCGATCAATTGCTGGACATACTGTTCCGTCATATCCATCTCCTGACCATAGCCTGCGGCAGCGGCACTGAGGTTGTCGACCTTGTCACCACTTCCACCACGGAGGAAGAAGGCAGATACAAGCAGAAGGACAAGAACGGTTGCAATGATACCGATAATGAGCATCATGCTGCTTTCTTCTGTGTCCTCGCCGGCTTGATTATCCGTGCTTGGCTCAGACCATGTTCCGGTCTCTGGGTCGTATTCCCATTCACCAATCCAGTCACATTCAGAGGTGGTTGAGTTCCATGCAAATTCTCCGCCAGCTGCGAGAGCGCTCTCATTGGCGAGTATACCTCGACATTGCTTGAGATTGATGAGAACCATCTTGGTCAAATCATCGGACCATCGCTCATCATCGCCTTCATAGACACGAACCCAGATTTCAACAACTTCACTTGTGTTGCTGTAGAACTCATCGATGTTCAATGTCAGTTCGAAGGTATCCGAATCGGCAAGAGCATCTGAACGGTCAAACTTGCTGTCTGTGATGAGGTTGTACTTCTCGATTGCAGATGCCGAGAAGTCTTCTCGTGAGAAAGCTGCTTCGACGTAAACTTCACCGGTTTCGGATCCAGACAGGATGGTTCCAGTGATGGTGTATGTTGATTCGCTTACACCAACAGATGTGTTCTCGAAATCGTTGTATTGAACGACCGGGATTTCATCCCCGTATCCTTCTGGTACGACGACGAAGTACATTCGGAAC
>JAYYFM010000290.1:0-1463 GCA_036158745.1 Thermoplasmatota archaeon | reverse complement strand
GTCGTCGTCCTCTTCTTCAATGACGGCTTCTTTGACCGGTTCGGCTGGTTCAGGTTCGTCTTCTTCCATCGAAATGGTCGTTTCATCCTCGAGTGAGAAAACGACTTCTTCTTGCACCGCCTCTTCAACGGCTTCAGCCTCAGACAAACCGACCTCAATACGTGATAATCCTGCCTCGAGAAGGCGCTCGACCAGCTCGGCTTTCTTGCCGGATGTGGCGAGGTCGTTGATGACACAAAGGGCCTTGAGTTTGGCCACTGTCAGCGATGATGTTTCATCTGCCATTCGTTCACCTCGATTGATTCGATGGCTCATCCCCTATCAAGGATGGTGGTCAATGCGTCAACATTGACCTTCTTTTGCTCTGTTCAGGCTTGATACGGAACGTAGGAACCGTCCTCGGCTTGGACGTAAACGGTTTGATCGTAGGTTCCATCCGGCATCTTGCGGAAGAAGTAACCGTTTTCTGCTGGTTCGAACACTGGTTCTGTTGCTGCGGCTTCAGCCGCTGGCTCTGGTTCTGCCGCCTGAGGAGGGCCGCTTGGGCCTGCTGCTGCAGGCGGTGGACCGCTTGGTCCAGCCGCAGAGGGCGGAGGCCCGCTCGGACCTGGTGCCGTCTCGAGGACTTCCTCTTCGGTCGTCTTCTTGCTTGGCTCAGTCAAGGCTTTGACACCTTCACCGTGACGTTGTGCACCGATGAATGCAAAGCCAGAGAGGCCGAGGAAAAGCAGTGCGAAGATGCCCGCCCAGATTTGATTGGGCCACATGCTTCCATCGATCTCCATGGCTCCAGAAAGTGTGTTGCCGCGGTCGTTGTTGTCAACGTATTCTGCAAACAGACACTGTCCACCGCCATCAACGTCGAATTCGAACACGAACACTTCGTCGACTATGGGCGCTTTATCGCTGATTTGGAACTGGTAATTGTGCGTTGGTTCCGCTCTCGCATCTCGCTTGATGTCGAGAATATCGCTTGAGAGACAATTGTCTGAATTCAAAAGATAGACAGCGATGCGAGCGTTTGGATTCGCTGGAGGATTTGTCGCTGTAATCTCAACTTCAATGGGCACATCGGTGAAGTCTTCACCGTCCAATGGAGGACCCCAAACGAAACCGAGGTCTTGCTCGTACGTATCGCCAACTGCTGAAGCGGTAAATGGGAACGGGAACAAAGCAAAGCCGAACATCAACGCAGCCAAACCGAGGTACAGGAAGACGTTCCAACGGGAACGCTTGAGGGCTTCTTGGCGCTCTTCCAGTGTCATTTCCTTCATTGCTTCTTCATGATGGTCATCAAGAGGAGGGGCGGATTCTGTGGATTCTTCCTCCGCTGGCTCGGTGGGTTGTTCCTCATCGGACATGTAGAAGACCCAAAACGGCCGAGCATTTGAAATCCTCTCTGTTTTTGTTCTGACCATGAGCGAGTTGAGAGAACAGGACGGGCTTCGCCTAGCCGTCTTGTC
>JAYYFM010000289.1:0-1464 GCA_036158745.1 Thermoplasmatota archaeon | reverse complement strand
TGGAGCACAAACAATGTATCCAGTTGGAATGGTTTGAAGACCTGCTTGAGCAATGTATGGGGCTCCAGTAAGCTGTTCTTCTATCAAGAAGCGGCGTGAAGTGCTGTTCATCAACATCATGAACAAAATTCCATCTGCCTTTGCAGACATAGCGTGTGCTCCACCAGGGAATAAGATCACTGGAATGTTCCACATCTCTTCATCAGCATCAGGATGTTGGCTGGCTGCAAACATAGCAAGTTCGAGCGCTTCCTGAATGGATGCGCAGGTTGCATCAACAATGTTGCTACCAGTATCTGTTGACCCGCCCACAAAAATAGCAGATGTGCCGCACTCGACAGCTACAAGCGCACGTTGTGCTGCAACTTCTGGAGATTGTTTGTCTGGATCAATAAGTGTGATGTGTCTCGTGTCGCCACCTTGTTTCGAGAGCATTGGCAAATCCGATAACCACAAATCAATGCCCCCTTATTTCGTTGTAGGCTACTCGGTTGGTAAAGGATTTCATCCAGATGCGAGTCTTCTGATATCAGCTGCTACGCTCTCAGAATCCCATTCAGAGTAAAGCCACTGCACTCTCGTATTTCGCTCGTCATCAATGAGAATAACATGATATGTGTGATTCACTGTATAATCCATCAAATGAATTGAGCATCTCGCCATTGATTTACTTTGATTTTCTGAAATCTCAACGGACGTTCCAAAGGATGCCCAAACCGATTCCATCATTCCGAGTTCGGAATTGATATCACGTACCGTTAAGTGTGGCCATTCGACACTGTTGTTCATCATGTAATAATTCAGACGACTACTGTCATCATGCCACGGATCGGTCGTTATCGATACCAATGACACGCGCTTCTGTTCCTGCTCGGTTAGTAAATCGTATGATTGCGCCATGAATGCGGTTAGATTGTCGCATTTTTCTCCGCATGATGTATGAATGAAGCCGACCATAATGACATCAGATACAATGTCTGAAAGATTGAACGGGTCATTGTTATGGTCATAGAGTTCAAATTCAACCAGAGATTTTGGCTCGAGAGATCTCCCGTAGAAATCAGTCGTTCCAATACAACCAGAGAATAGAATCAACGGTGCAATGAGAGCGAATAGATGGCGCATGACGTTCACTTCAATCGACGTTTTATTCCGGCTCCGATGAGAGCAAGGATTACTACAGTCAATCCAGCATGGACAATGACCTCTTCGGCTTCATACCGTTCCGTGAGATAGTTAACCTCTGGCGCAATTGAATACAGTATTGCTCCATTACCTGGTCCACCGCCTCCTTGGCCACCGCCGGGGCCACCTCCTTGGCCGCCACCAACGTCTTGAGCGTCAACATCTGCAATGCCGTGATAACACAAGAGGAAGTATGGGAATCCAATCATGCCGACAGTCTGACCATTGGTGTCAGTAACCATTGTTGGAGAGCCCGACAAGGGTGTGCTAACGTAATGG
>JAYYFM010000288.1:0-1500 GCA_036158745.1 Thermoplasmatota archaeon | reverse complement strand
GTGGCAAGGTTGAAAGGCCGATGTTCGGTGGCAAAATTGTCCGCGAAGCGGACGCTTTGGAGGTCATGAAATGACAGTCGTTGCAAAGGTTTGGATTGACGAAGATTGTATCACCTGTGATGCATGTCAAGACATCGCACCAGAAGTGTTCGAAGTGACAGATGAAACATCACAAATCCTCGCTGCTGTTCGGCTTGATGGAACCTTTGACCGAAACGAGGGCAAGAGCCCGCTCACCGGCGATCTGGGTGCCCAGTATGCTGACATCATCCTCGAAGCCGCTGAGGCATGTCCAGTCGAAGTCATCAAGTTCGAACTCGTTGCTGATGGAGCAGAAACCGAAGATGTTGCAGAACAACCAGCCGCTGAAGTTGCTGTTGAAGCTGCTCCTGCAGCCGTCGCAGTCGGTGGTGCTGCATCCGAGGAACTCACTGCATTGATGAGCGGAGACCGCTCACTCACCATCCTCTTTGGTTCACAAACAGGCAACGCTGCTGGACTTGCCGAGAAAACGGCTAAGATGGCATCCAATTTTGGTCTAGAAGCAAGCGTTGTCGACATGGATGGATACGACAAAGCCAATCTCGCCAACATCAAGCGTCTTCTCGTCATTACCTCAACATGGGGCGAAGGAGAAATGCCAGACAATGCTGAGGCTTTGTGGCAATCTGTTCAATCCGATGCTCCTGCTCTGGCATCCATGCATTACTCTGTTTGCGCAATAGGCGATACGTCGTACGATGAGTTCTGCAAGGCAGGACTCGATTGGGATGGAAAACTCGCTGGTCTAGGTGCAACAAGCGTGCAAGAGATCAAACTCTGCGATGTGGACTTTGAACCACCGTGGGCCGAGTGGGTGCATGAAGCACTTCCTCGAATCGCCTGTGTTGACGACTCAGGAACGCTCCAAGTTGAACTCGTTGAGGAAATGAAAGCCTACGGTACCTCCGATGACGATGATGTCATCGAAGGTGACTTTGCTCCTGGAATCATCGATGCAACAGAAATTGAAGTGGAACTCGAACTGTTCCGCTACTGTCCTGCTCAAGGAGAGCGAGGTTGGGACGTTATCGCCACAACTGTTCCAGCATCAGCATCGCTCGAGGACTTGTTCACAACCTTCCAGCGAGACGTCGATGGAAGTTTCGCCTTCCGTCGAGGTGTTGTCGGTGGAACGGCAACAACAGGTGTTCGCGCCAACGGACGTGTGGTTCTTTCAGACGTTGCTCGCGTTGGCGACCTTGTTTCCAACGGCCGATTGAAGGTCGAGCCTCTTCCAGGTTACCCAGTCATTCGCGACCTCATTGTCGACACACGAAAATTCGAAGAGAACCGAAGCAAAGCAAACCCATGGATGCAGGCCGATCCTCGCGAAGGAGAACGCTTGCTCAGTGGACAAGCCGTTGGTGTCCTTGCCTCTGAAACAGCACTAGCTCTTCACCAGATGAACGCTGTGTCGAGTCACATGCTCGTTCATGGCATGTCCGACACGGTCGATTT
>JAYYFM010000287.1:0-1503 GCA_036158745.1 Thermoplasmatota archaeon | reverse complement strand
GTTACAGATCACTGGCTTGTCGTTGATGTTGTTGACGGTCAAGGTCATGTTCTTTGTATCGGTCAAGCCGTGGCTGTCCGTAACGATGAACTCGAACTCAACTGTACCGAACTGGTCAGCGAGAGGCGTGATGGTAACGGTGTGACCGTTCTTGTCCCAGTCGACCAAGACGTTGCTGTGAGCAACGGTTGTTCCTTCTGTGACAGTCCATGTGAGAGTTGCCTCATCGTCTTGGACGTCATCAGCAAGGTTGGTCAAGGAGAAGGTGTATGCACCACTGTCCTCATCAACTGCGTCATCAGCAAGAGTAGCCTGAATTTCAGGACATGCACGCTTGATGTCAACGGTGAGCTCTTGGTTGGTTGCCATCGAAACAGCGTCAACAGTGGCCCAGTCGTATGCACAGTCAGCCTTGGTCTTGATCATCACATCGTAGTCCTTTGCAGGTCCTGCGGTGGTAGTACCCTTGTAAGTACGGTAGACAAGAACTTCATCGCTGATGCTTCCGGTCTCAAGATCGTCGTGGGTAGTCTCAACGGAGATGTACTCACTGAGTGTCTGGACACCGGTTGTAACGGTCTGAGTTGGGTGAACAGTCTGGATGTTCGCTGAAGCGTCTTGGACGACAGCGACGATGTTCACTGCATCAGGCGTTCCACCAATGCGGCTGAATGGGATTGCAATTTCGAAGAAATTAGCGGTTGTTGTTCCCAAGTCAGCATCGACTGCATCAGAGGACAAGGAGCTGGCGCCCCATCCGAGGAATCCGTTGGAGTAAAGATCCATGTTGGAATCACTTGTTGCCCAGAAGAGGTAGTCTGCTTGTACTGGTAGTGTGTGAGCACCGTTGAGGTTGTAACCGGTGTTGGAACCGCCAGCAACGACATCGAGGTAGATCAAGAGGTCGTTGTTGGTGAGATCTTCACCAGTCATACCGATGTAAAGTGCATCGCCTTCACTGTATGTGACGTAGAAGTCGTTGGTTCCGTCACCGGAGACCATACCAGGCATTGCATCGTCGGATGGGTTCAATGGTGTGTTTCCAATCCAATCTGAGTCATCACCATCGACAGCCATGATGTCAGGCTGGAAGGATGGCGAGACGTATGCAGCACGTGTACCGTCTGTGGAAACCAAGGTCATACCAACAGCGGATGCTGCACCGTTGAGGTGCGTTGCATCGAGGCTGAAGAGGTTGGCTTCGTCGATGGTTGCGGATGCAACGATGCTGATCTTCGAGGCGTCGAGCGAGTTACCAATGCTGGTAACGTATGCGTTCGAGCCTGCGTTGATTTGTGTCGTTGCTGCGGACCAGGTGAGGTTCTCAACGGATCCAACCGATTCAACAGCGTGGAGAGCGGTGGTTGCAGTCGAGGTACCGCCGTCCCATCGGAACTCGGTGTTCTCTGCATAGACACCAACGTCACCAGCAGCGTCGAGTGGGTAAATCCACGAGTAGTCACCATCGACCATGTAGAGACCGGTACCTGTGCTTCCACCGTC
>JAYYFM010000286.1:0-1511 GCA_036158745.1 Thermoplasmatota archaeon | reverse complement strand
CTGAACCCTTTGGTGATTGGAGTGCAAAGCAACTTGCCAGAAAGTTGCAGAACAAGACAACGAGTATCAAAGTAGCCTTGCTTGATCAACGTGTTGTTGTTGGTGTTGGTAATATCTATGCATGCGAAGCATTGCATCGCAGTGGAATCCATCCTCAACGACAAAGCAGGACCTTGGTTCGTAAAGATGGAAAGCCGACGAAAAAGTTGCAAAACTTACACCAAAACGTCGTTCAAGTTCTTGAGCAAGCGGTCGAGGTCGGAGGTAGTTCATTGAACGATTTTGCAGATGTGAATGGAACACTTGGCTATTTTGGACATCACTTCCAAGCCTACGATCGTGAAGATCAACCATGTTTACAGGCAAACTGTGGTGGCACGATTGAACGAATCACACAGTCTGGACGTTCAACCTTCCTTTGTCCAAGATGTCAACGCTAACTTGCGATGACTCCGAGCATTACAGTTGCCGCAAAGCCCCAAAGAACGGCAGCTGTCAATCGGTTTACAATCGTACCATTTGCACGCAACCAGTCGAGCAAGGGCGTTCCCGTCAAGAAAACAGCCACCAAGACATACCAAGCCATATCGATGGCCATGCCGATGAATCCAATGACAAGTTTCGTTTCAAGACTCATTCCTGATTCGAGAACTTGGGCAAGTACTGCAACGAGGAACAACGCAATTTTTGGATTGAAGAAGGCAATCGAGAATCCCTCGAGAAATCCCCTCGCTTCGCCTTCCATTTCCTCGTAGCTTTCATCGCTACTGTGTGCCCACATTAACCAGCCGTAGTAAATGAGAAGGGCAATGCCAATCCATTGCAGTCCAAGGAAGACCCCTGGTGCTTCCTCAAGTAGGACAATCAAGCCGAAGATGGCAACGCCTGCATAGAGGCCAAAACCGATACCGTGGCCAACAGCGCAGAGAACACCACGACGACGACCTCCAACGATGGTGTTACGAATGACCATCAAGAGACTCGGTCCTGGTGAAATAGCACCAAGAAAGAACACTGTGCTTGCAGCGAGAATGGCTTCCCAAGCAAGGTCCATGGCCTCTGGGCGGAATCAAACTTCTTGAGTGCTTTCATAGCAAGAAGAAGGTGTAGCCGCCTTTCCAAGGATCGAGTTCTGCATTGGCCTTCGCTGTTGCTTCTTTGTAGATCGTTGTGTACTTCCGACTGTGGACTGTTTTGAGGACAGCACGAAGGAAAGCCTCGTTCGACTGAGCGTGTTGCTCCTTGTTCGCCATGAACAGAAAACTGCATGAAAGGTTATCAATGTTTCTTTTTCCTGTCTAATCAATCGATATTTTTACCGGATTATGGAAATCACCCTCGTATTCGTTTCGGTTTTTGTGATGTATGCATGTTCACGCTGGGCGCCGTAGAATCCTTTCGATAGATTCTAAATCCTGTTGGACCAGGAAGACGTAGGTGCCGTTCGGAAGGATCAGTGCCAGGTCCATGCCATACTCTGCTGTTGGACTCCTTGACTTCACTCGATGCAA
>JAYYFM010000285.1:0-1517 GCA_036158745.1 Thermoplasmatota archaeon | reverse complement strand
CATTTTGGCAGAACATCATCGATTCGCATGTGAGCATCAAGGAAATCAAAGAAGGACGATGGCCTGGCCCAGTCAACCATTTTTGGGCAGAAGGCAAACCAGGTGATATCGCACAAGGGTACACATATGCAAAGATTGGAGCATTTGTTGAGGATTATGAATTCGACTGGCGCCGATGGCGTCAACCACCGGGAACAATCCCTCAAATCGATCCGTGCCAACTTTGGGCTGTTTCGGTCTCAGCAAAAGCGATTGAACAAGCAGGCTATGGTGAAGGAGAGAAGGAATTCCCTCGTGACCGTGCTGGTGTGGTTTTTGCCAACGCACTTGGAGGCGAGAACAGAAACATGTCCAACATTCGTGTTTGGTCAAACCACACCTCAGAACTTGCCAAACAGCACGGTCTTCCGGCTTCATCGAAAGAGGCCTTCATGGATGCCATGAACGAGCATTCCCCTAAAGTCGATGAAGACACCATGCCAGGTGAACTCGCAAACGTTGTAGCTGGACGCGTTGCAAATTTGTTGGATTTACAAGGGCCAAATCATGCCATGGATGCAGCCTGTGCGTCCTCAATGGCAGCAGTCATGGATGCATGTCGTCTCCTGCAAACACGACAAGCCGATGTCATGCTTGCTGGAGCAACCGACCGGACCATGGATCCAGCGACGTATGCGAAGTTTAGTGCAATCGGTGCACTCTCGCCAACACATTCGACTCCATTCGATGCTCGTGCAAATGGGTTTGTTATGGGTGAAGGTGCTGGTGTCATGGTGCTCAAGCGGCTTAGCGATGCTATCGCTGATGACGATACCATCCATGCTGTCATTCGTGGCATAGGTGGTTCAAGCGACGGCCGTGGTAAAGGTATCACTGCACCGAGCCAACGTGGCCAGATTCAAGCCATTGCTCGTGCTTACAATCAAGCAGGTTATCCAGCATCTTCGGTCGAATTGGTCGAAGCACATGGAACTTCCACAAAGGTGGGCGATGCTACAGAACTGTCCACGTTGACTCGGCTATGGACCGATGTTGCATCCGGCGACAACGTAGCCGTTGGTTCAATCAAATCGCAAATAGGTCACTTGAAAGCTGCAGCAGGAATTGCAGGAATCATCAAATCGGTCATGGCACTTCACCATCGGACCATTCCACCTTCAGCAGGATTTGAAACGCCGAATCCAACGGTTGACTGGGCAAACATTCCGTTCTTTGTACCGACTTCGCCATTGGACTGGCCTGAGCCGAAATCGCATCCTCGACGAGCCGGAGTATCTGCCTTCGGATTTGGTGGGACAAACTTTCACATAGCCTTGGAAGGATACAAACCGGACTACCATCGAAGCATGGCCGAAGATTGGCAACAACGATGGAAGGCTTACGCAAAGTCACCATCTGTTTCAGCGCCGTCCATACTCGATGCATCTGCAACTGCAACCATGGTTGACCACACCGAGGAGAAGAATCCGGCAAATAAAGGAATGCCTCGCAACATGGAGGATTGTTTCACTTTCCAG
>JAYYFM010000284.1:0-1524 GCA_036158745.1 Thermoplasmatota archaeon | reverse complement strand
TGCTCATGTTTGACAAGGCCTGCTTAGCTTCAGCAACAGGAACAGGACAAAAGAATCCCAAAACATCGAGAAGGTGTGTAGCATCCTTAACCTCGACCATGGTGTGTTGTCCAACCCCTGCTTTTTGAACACATCCACGATTTGAACTGCATTTTCCGCAACACGTTGAAGAGGAGCAAGCACAAGCACAACCCAATGGGTACGGTCGCTTCGTCGAAGGCAAGCGATGACATGAGTTGGGGTGAAGTCGCTCAACTCGGTCTTCGTTACGGAAAGATTCCGTTGGCGCTTCTCGCTGTCGAAGCACTCTACTGGTTCATTACACAGCCATCGGACACGCTTGCTCTCATTCAGGTTACAGAAGCCTACATCTGGAACGAAGTGACACAACTAATGTTCGGAGAGGGAGCCTCGACATTGAGTGCACACAACGGTTGGATGACACGAATTGATTTCCACCACGAAGCATTTCCAGGTGCATTGGATTCGGTTGGACTCTATGTGTCCGATGAGTGCGCAGGCGTCCATGAGATGATTTTCCTCTCAACACTCGTCCTGATGACAGATGGTGTAACACAGCGGGAGAAATTCAAGGCCGTTGCCGTCATGTGTGGAATCGTCTACGTCTTGAACATCGTCCGTCTTGTTGCCTTTTACCCAATTGCAGTCGAGGGTTGCCTTGCCAACCCCAACCAGCCACAATGCTTGAACGGGATGTGGGACTATCACACATTTGTCTACCAATGGGGATTCCTGATTGTCCTGCTCTTGATGTGGCTTGCTTGGTTCAAATTTATTGGTGGAGCGAACAGGACGATGAAGGCTGCACAGGAAGAAAAAGAGCAATGGCGCATCGTCCTTCGAAAACGCTGGGAGCAGAAGCATTTTGCATTCATTGGCGTCATGATTGCGTTCTTTGGAATCGCATGGTTTTGGGTGAATGGCAACGCAACTGCGATGGATGCAAAAAGTGTCATCGACTTCTGTGCGTTTAGTGATCTAACCACAGCAAACTGCTACGAAGCTCAGAACACATGGGACAATGCAATCCAAGGCGCATGGTCGTTCGCAGTTCTCGGACTCGTTATTGGCACGCTAGGAATGTATGAAATTGAACGGAAAGATTCAGAAGGCAACTGGCCAGCTCTGGTTTCCCAAAAAGATGAACATCAAGAGAAGGAATCTAAGAGCAATAAAAGGAAGCCAAAGGGTTCGTGGAGAAGTCGTTCGTCTTCGGAAGAGGAATGATCAGAGCACTTCAGCATCGACTTTGAGAGAACCAAATGGATGCATTTGAATCGCCTTCATGGCCAATCCCAACTTACTGCTATGAATGGCAACCACTGTTGAGTCACCTTCGAATCGAACGTCTCCAATGGCGAGAGCATCGCATCGGAGATGCTGCTCGAACCATGAAGCAATTTGCAAAGGTGAACCAAGTTGTTCCGTTCCTGCACCGAGACGGATGCTAACGAAACCATAGACGTCAGCATTCTCTCCAAAATCATCTTGCTTTTTGACTGG
>JAYYFM010000283.1:0-1534 GCA_036158745.1 Thermoplasmatota archaeon | reverse complement strand
ATTCACGTGAGAAGGATCGACTTGGCAAGGTCTTCGGAATTGCGGAAGAACTTGACAATGACCTGAAACTCGCTGTTTCTGAAATGAAAGCGCGAGACGACTGGTACGTTGCTCACATGACATTGTTCGAAGACCTCAACAAGGCCATCAAGGAACGATACGAGATGATTGAGCGTGCAGTCGAAGCTGAGCGACAATCTCAACACATGTCCCGTGCCTTTACCGATCGAATGGACGAGATGGTCGAGGCACGAGCAGCGGAAATGACCGTTGAAGAGGCCGAGGCAGTCATCCAAGAAGGAACTGGAGAAGAATCCGAGGCGGTGGAAGAAGCCCCTGCTGAAGAAGCCCCTGCAGAAGAAGCTCCTGCTGAAGAAACTCCTGCTGAAGAAGCGCCAGCTGAAGAAACCGAAGCATCTGCTGAGGAAGAGACCTCTGAAGAGGAAGCAGAAACACCTGCTGAAGAAGAGGCCGAGACATCCTCCACTGAAACATGGAACTCGGATGTCGACCCCTGGGCTGACAACTGAGGTGGGACGCCTTGGCAGGTCTCGCCCAAGGAGGGCATGCTCCTGTAGCAACCTTCACAATTGCAGGCATTACTATCCTTGTTGGTGGGATTTACCTTGATACGCTCAATGGATTGATGCCATTGCTGGGCGTTTTTTCCCTTATGATCGCTGTATTTTTTGCGAACTTCTGGAGGGATCCTGATCGACCAATCCCTCAAGATGCAGGAATTCTCGTCTCACCAGCTGATGGGCATGTCATGTTTGTTCGCCGTGAGCGAGCGAATGGACGCAGACCATCTCGAAAAGAACGCGAAAAAGGCAACATAGAGCATGATGAACACACTGGAGATTGGTATCCAAAACCTTGCGAGAAACCACTTTCTTTTGAGACGGAGCAACGCTTTGTTGCTGCGGAGGGGGAGCATCAAGGCTCAGATGTTTGGCGAATTGCCATCTTCATGTCACCACTCGACGTTCACGTCAACCGTGCTCCAAGAGCTGCAAAAATTATTGCGATGGAACATCGAACTGGGAAAGGAAAACGGCGCGGTCCGTTTGCTCCTGCCTACCGTAAGGAAAGCGAGTTCAACGAACGTGTTCGTACGGTCTTCGAGGCTGAAGATGGTGAACGAATCGAAGTGATGCAAATCTCAGGTTCACTTGCTCGAACCATCGTTCCTTGGAAAGGAATCGGCGATACATTACGACGTGGAGAGCGCTACGGAATGATTCGCTTAGGTAGCCGGGTCGACGTCCGAGTTCCTGCAAATCTCTACCAGCCACTCGTTGTTTCTGCAGAGGATCAGGATTCAAATCATCGGAAAGGACAATTCATCAAGGCAGGTTCTGATATCATTTTCAAACGAATCTTTGAAGAGGAATAGGCAAAGGGATGTTCATGTCATCTGGCAAGGGCCTCACTATGCTGGGCGATGATGCAAAGGGGCTCAAGATTCACGATCTTGTGAAAGCCCCTGCGAACACGCCTTGGGCAAAGGAGCGACAACAATCTTGGGATGCTT
>JAYYFM010000282.1:0-1552 GCA_036158745.1 Thermoplasmatota archaeon | reverse complement strand
GTGAAACGGTATTGCAGGCTGCCGATTTGTACATCGTCTTCTGCAGCAAACATCAGGTTGATTTTGTTCCCGTAGAGGTATTTCGAGCCTTCAGAGGACGGTGATGGAGCGTAAACAGCAATGGTTGGTGATTGGGCATCAATCTTGTACGATGTGTTGGTGATGACGCCTTCGTTGTCAGCCAAATCGACAAGCGTCATTCGGATGGTCAAATCGCTCGCTTTCTCGGTACCGGAAATTCTGAACTCAAAACTGTACTCTGGTCCCTTGTCCGGGTTAAGTGAATTATCGGCTGTCTGCGTCATGACCGCTCCGCCAGCTGTTTCATTGTATCCGTCATCTGAAAAGACTTCAATGGTTGGCGTCGTCTTGAGATATTCACTCACTTCAATCTTGACTGTGTACAAACCAGGGACGAGCGATGGGCTTGTGTAAGGAACACCTTCCTCGTTGACCAATTCCATATCAACCATCGGCGGTCGAGCATCTTCTCGGAGGAGATTTGCATTCAATCCTTCCAAGATTTCGTTGTTGCAATTGTTGAATTGATCGCAGACTGTTATAGCATACCATGCGTCTTGTTCTGAGCCGGCCGTCATCGGTACATTTCGAATGATTGTTGCGGAGTTTTGCAAACCTACATCGATGTCATCCATGGCCAATTCCCAGCCATCCTCATCGCTGCTGCTGCTCGATGATTCCGCAAATGGGTCACCGCTGTGCCGCCAAATCTGATACGATTCACTCAATTCCTGTAGGTTCCCCCACTCCATGGCAACGAAGCCGAGATCTCCACGACTTTCTGAAATGGATATTTGTGGCCATGTTGGTGGTGTGATATCAATCTCGACAGGGCCGAAAGAATTTTGATCGAGACCAAGATATTCATACGAACCATTTGCGTGAACGTATTGTGCCTCACTTGTGACATACACGTACCAATTGAGGACAGCTCCTGTTTCCGAGATAATGTCTGGCCCCATCACGATATCAAACACTTGCGTGTTGTCGTTCACAAAGCCATGATAGGTTGTTTGCGTGGCAAATTGTTGAGGGTTGGTCGGTACGCCGTTGGACGTGTAAATATGGTAGCGCTCACCTTCGACACCGAGTTGATCGGTCCAAGTCACACGAACGGTTCGGTCGCCAATGAATTCAGCATGGACGTTTGTTGGCTCCTTTTGCCAGTTGCTGAAGGCATCTTCTTCGATGGAGTCGCATGAACCACCGCTCGTTACATTGTTGAACAGTCCAATGGCATCAACGGTTACAACGCAATAGTATGCCATACCAAGCGTTCCGATGGGTAACTCTCGAGTGTATTGGTAAGGACTGTTTGAATCCTCGAGAGCTTGGTCTTCATACAGTGAAGCAAGGAAGGTGACACCCGTATCGTAGATGGAGGTAAAGGCAACACCAGACACATACAAGTCGTATCGCTCACCGGATTCGCCGGGAACTCCATACCATGTCAATTCGGTTTCACCAGTTCCATCGTCTTCGGAACTTGTACTCACAGAGAAAACGGTTACGTGGCTCGGAGGACGGTTGT
>JAYYFM010000281.1:0-1560 GCA_036158745.1 Thermoplasmatota archaeon | reverse complement strand
CCTCACTGTATTGGATGGTGGCATAGCCGAAACAACTGTCAATCGAAGCGATCTTTCCTGACCATTTTCACTTTTCAGTAGGGGTTCGCACAACGCTTCCCTAGCGTTCGTCGTTCCAGCACTATGGGACGAACTGTACCAACTTGGCGAGGACGCGTGGAACAAGAAATCGAAATTCTCGTACCGTACCGGCGTGCACTATCCAATGAGGATCGCTGTCGTTTTGATGCGATGCTCCATGATGTTCGAATGCGTCGAGCAGCAGGCGGAATGCTTCCTGCGCACGAGGCATGGAGGCCGATGCTTTTGTCGATGATTCTTGGTGCTCATGAACGAATTCAAGCGCTTGAACAACGTATTGCATCTCTTCAAGAACAGATTTTGTCTTTGGGTGGAGACGGTCATGAGCAGTACTAGTGGCTGGATTTTGGACGTCCATCTTTGTTCAGCGCAACTCGAAATGCTGGTATGGATTGTGACTGAGGAAGGCTCCGTTGCTTCATTTCGTGAACCTTGGCATCCTACACTTCATGTCGCCGGACGTTCATCAGATCTCGAGTATCTGATCGAGTGGTTGTCGCAGCCAGAAATCTGGATTCGATACGGTCTGCAACGTTATGCATTTGAGAGGAAACGACCCGAATTGGGTTCCTTCGATACGGAGTATATGCTTGCACTTACACTGGAATCGTGTGCAACATTACGCGCTCTCGCTGAACACATCGATGCGCGCGGTGAGCATGTTCGATACAACCTCTATTCCGTCGATGTTCGAGCTGAACAGCAGTATCTCACCTCGAAGCGATTGACCATTGGCTCACCAGTTTGCCTCGAAAACAACCACCTCTCGCTTTTGGAAAGAGACGTTCAACGACGTGACTGGCGTTGTTGTCGACTTGAGGTTGTTCTCGAGCAGATTGGCCAAGGAAAAACGCTGTGTCGCCAGCCAACACGTGTTCTCGTTACACCATGCGATACGTCTGGAATGGTCACAGGTCCACAGGTTGCGTTTTCACTGCAACAATCCACGTCTCTCCAACAATTGGAACATTGGTTTCGTGAGTATGATCCTGATCTTGTGCTGTCGTTGCGTGGCAATACCGAAGGGTTTCCACATCTGTTGCGTTACGTTGAAGCCAAACATACAGCGCTCTGTCTTGGACGAAACCAAACCCCTCTGAGACAGATTGGTCAAACGAGGATTCTTTCGTCCTATGGACAGGTGTTGCGAAGCGATCCTCAGTTCCCACTCGAAGGTCGTATTCACATCGATCTTTCGTCAAGTTTCATGTTTCGAGAAGGGGGACTTGATGGTCTGTACGAACTTGCGCGTGTTTCCGCAACACGAATCAGTGATGCATCAAGGAAATCTCCCGGTTCGGTCATCAGTGCGATACAATACCGAGTAGCGATGGAAGATGGTGTGCTTGTTCCGTGGAAAAAGACGCGTCCTGAAGACACCAAGTCTGCATGGGATTTGTTGCAATCTGATCGAGGAGGGCTCTACTTGGACAGCCGACCTGGCGTCTATGCCAACGTCATCGAACTCGATTTTGCAAG
>JAYYFM010000280.1:0-1567 GCA_036158745.1 Thermoplasmatota archaeon | reverse complement strand
TGCGAGAAACGATGGAATTGCTCCTCCTTCTGATTACAAAAGTCATCCTGTTGATCGAGGAGGCGGCCTTACTTGGCACGGCCCTGGCCAACTTGTTGTCTATCCAATTGTTCATTGGAATAAGGATGATGAGAAGTCCGTTGCAGATATCATCGCAAAAATCGAATCCTGGGTGATTGCAGCATTAGCAACGCTTGGCATAGAAGGATACCGAGATGAGAGGATGCAAGGCGTTTGGGTCGATAACAAAAAAATCTGCAGCATTGGTTTGTCTTTCCTGCGATGGGTTAGTCGCCATGGATTTACGATCAACTACAACACGCCTGAAGGCAGAGTTGAGAACCTTGCAGGATGCGGTTTGGACGAATCAACCACCACCTCGCTCAGTGCACTTGGGTACGCAACGTCTCGTGAGAACATTGAGGCGGCGTTGCGTCAAAGCATGTCGAACACATTGCAACGCTGAATCAGGGGTTGAACACTCATCGAAGGGAAAAATTGGATATACTCATGAACCAAAGGACGACCATGCAACCACCA
Source organism: Thermoplasmatota archaeon (assembly GCA_036158745.1). GTDB lineage: Archaea > Thermoplasmatota > Poseidoniia > Poseidoniales > Poseidoniaceae > MGIIa-L2. Next base: position 1,027 of record JAYYFM010000280.1, on the reverse strand, counting down.
ACTCAGCAAATGAATTACCAGCAGCCTCAAGCAATGATCGCAAATTATCCCCAAACCAATGCAACCCTCGCACTCGTTCTTTCCATCATTGGAATCGTGCTTTCTTTCATCTACGGGCTTGGAATCTTTTTTGCAATCCCCGCACTCATCTTAGCAAACAAATCACTCAACATCACCAATCAAATTCCAGGTCATCCTGATGCTGGAATGGCAAAGGCCGCAAAGATCTGCTCTTGGGTTGCCATTGGCATCTTCATCTTCACAATCCTCTTGGTCGTTCTTTCCATCGTATTGTATGTATGGGCATCTTCGCTTGCTACGAACCCGTAAACAAGTAGATTTTCGAATTTTACTGAATTCTTTTTAGCGCTTGGCCTACAAACAAGTGCATATATGAGAATGGCTGGGTTTGAAAGCATGGGAGAGGTCGTTCTTGGGATTTCAGGCGCAAGTGGAGCCATCTACGGCGTCCGTCTTGCCCAAGCATTGAACGAGCTCGGTATCGGCATTCGTCTCGTCGTCAGTGACTCAGGCCGAATCACACTCAAGCACGAATGCGATACGACTCCCGAAGCACTTGCAGAGGAAACTGGAGCCATTCTTGAAGCACAAGCCAATATTGGTGCGAAATCTGCTTCAGGTTCTGCACCTATTGACGCTGTTGTTATTTGCCCATGCTCGGGCACAACACTCGGCAAGCTTGCTGCAGGTATCGGTGACAACTTGATCACACGTTCTGCCATCGTTGCCATGAAAGAACGACGCAAACTCATCATCGTACCTCGAGAGGCACCCTATGCTACGGTCCATCTTGAGAACATGGCCAAACTGTCAGGCTGGGGCACTGTTGTGATTCCAGCATCACCAGGATTCTACAATCATCCAACATCCATTGACGATATGGTCGATTTCGTTGTTGCCCGCATTCTTGATCAAATCGGTCTTGAGCACACCATCGGAAAGCGTTGGACGGGCGAAGAATTGGACGAGTGACAATCAGTTATCCAACGGGTTCAAATGAGCAAGC
>JAYYFM010000279.1:0-1567 GCA_036158745.1 Thermoplasmatota archaeon | reverse complement strand
AGAACGAGCACTGCAATTCCATAGACAGCAAGCATCAATGGGCTTGTGAAGAAATTCTCTTCTTCACTCTCAACAACAACGGGTTCGACGTAGATGTGCGTCAATGGATCATTGATGTACGCATCTGCTCCATCGTCAATCGTCCAGTTAGCATCAGGGTCTGACCAACCGTCACGGTCGGTATCAGGACAGCCAAATCTGTCGTTGAAGGAAAGGCCGTAAACATCTGGGCACTGATCGCCTTCGAAGCCGTCGATCTCGTCGCCATACCCATCAGCATCGGTATCGAACCATTGTGTTGGTTCAAGACGGAATTCATCTCCACCGTTGACGACAGTCCAACTCAATTCAGGGTCCGAGCGACCATCCCCATCGGTATCGATACAACCGAGTCGATCAACGGTTGAGTTGCCAGCAATGTTTGGACATGCGTCTGCATTTGCACCGCTTTCGTTGTCACCATATCCATCACCATCAACATCGGACCATTGTGAGGCTTCACCTGGGAATGCGTCTTGCACATCCCACCAGCCATCTCCATCAGAATCAGGACACCCGAGGATTCCGTTTTGCCAACTTGTTCCTGGTTGCATTGGACATGCGTCTTGATCTTGTGCACCGTCCATGTAGGCGCCTACCCAGTTCTCGGGTCGGTCAATCCATGAAGCGTTTCCATAGTTGTCACCGAATCCGTCCTCATCGAAGTCGCCCCATTGCGTTGCATCGCTCGGGAAAGCATCGGCTCCACTGTCGACACCCCACCCTTGGGTTGGTGTGGAATATCCATCTCCATCAGCATCGACGCATCCGTAGCGATCGATGGTTGACGTTCCTGGTGTGTCAGGACATGCATCAGCAGGTGTGCTTCCAAGGTTGTCACCGTAGCCATCGTCGTCGGTGTCACTCCAAACGGTTGGATCCATTGGTAGGTCGTCAATTGAATCCGCCCATCCATCACCATCCATGTCGGGACAAGCGTTCAAGCCGCCTTCGGTTGAATTTCCATACTCGGTTGGGCAATCGTCGGATGTGTCCGACCACATGTCACCATCGGTGTCAAGGCAGCCTTCAGTGCCGAGTGTCGAATTCCCTACGATGGTTGGACAATCGTCAGCTGCGTCTTCAAATCCATCACCATCATCATCCGTATCCTCATCAGAATCTCGGCAACCATCACCATCGATGTCTGTTGTTGAGTCAGAAACCCACGACGGACGAGGAGGAGAGTAAGATGTTCGAGGACATGCATCATCAACATCGAGTACACCGTCGTTGTCGTCATCCGTATCTTCGGATGAATCGTCCTTGCAACCATCGTTGTCCCAGTCACTCGAAGAGGCAGGATCGTTGAAGTCTCTCGAACTGGTCCAATTGAATTCACCATTTCGAGGACAGTTGTCAGGGAAGTTATCACTCAATCCATCGTTATCATCGTCATCATCATCCATCATCACCATCAACCTTTACATATCTCCCTGCATCCACCATGAATCGTCCATCACCTGTTTCGAGCACATCATCATCCATCATCACCATCCATCATCAGCATGCATCATCATCAGAGTTG
>JAYYFM010000278.1:0-1575 GCA_036158745.1 Thermoplasmatota archaeon | reverse complement strand
GTTATCCGTACAGCCGAGAATTGGTTCAGGTGGATATTCGCACGAGCCATCGTCTTCTGTCGCATTAGCATCAAAATTCGTTGCTGTTTGATCGGTGCAACCGTACACAGGTGATACGTCAACAACGGCATCAAGTTCGATGACTGTAACGGAATGCGCATCCACAGAAAGTGTTCCGCTTTGCATCAAAGAAGAACCAAAACGGACAACATCGTTGCTTGCAAATCCATTGACGGTTGTTGGTGCCCCACGGTTGAGAACAACGGACATGACCTCATCTTCGTGTGTCATGTTGTAGACAAGAAGGTTTGACATTGCTAATCGGGTACTGTATTCACCACGCTGTAAGGCGATGGATTCAGAACGCAATTTACCAAGTTCAGAGATGTTCTCAAACAATTGAGATTCCATCGGACTCCACGAACTAGCGTTTCGGTACATGTGACGGTTGTCAGGGTCTGCACCACCGTATTCTCCATATTCATCACCGTAGTAGAGCAATGGAGCACCTGGTGTGGTCAAAAGCCACCCATAGGCTTGCAAAGCAGCAGTGTACGCGGATGCATCACCAGGCTGTCCCGGAAGACCATCCTCTACCCATTGGTTGAATGCATCGTTGGTACCAGTATCTGCTCGACTGGTCAATCGGGGAACATCATGACTACCCACATAGGGCACCATAATCGAACCATCGAGGTATTGATCCTGACTTCGGTTGGTCCAATAATCGAGATGCATGTAGTTCTCGTTCCCTGAAACGAACACGTTGTCAACAACAGCATGATACAACACGAAGTCAGCCTGGCCATCCAATCCATCTGGACCCATGTATGCGTTGATTGTACCGTATTGTTCCTGATTGTCCACAAGTGAGTGACCCGACCATCCCATGGCTGTCTCCCCTTTGAGGTAATAATCGGTTCCAACTGTTTCAAAGCGTTCGTTCACTTGAGCGACCAAGTTTCGTGTCGCCAAATCTTCGACGTGTTTCACTGCATCAATTCGTAATCCATCGAGATTGTAGGTTTCCAGCCACCACAATGCATCTTCAATGAATTGCTCAGAGGCATCTCGGATCTTCCAATTAACATCCGGCATGTACGAGGTGAATTGGCAATCAAGTCGATGCTCGGTCCAGTCACAATTTGCACTGCCACAGATACAACCTGCATTGAACCATTCAGGATTGTCCTCGTAGTAGGTGTGCTGCTCATGGACGTGGTTTACGACAAAGTCCATCATGACACGAATGTCATGGTCGTGGGCTGCTTCAACCAATGCGTGAAGTTCCTCCGCTGTTCCCAATTTTGGTTCAATACCACGTGGCTCGGTTGGCCAATATCCGTGGAAAGCAGAAACGTCGTGTACACCATCTGCAGCTTTGCCCGTTCCATTGGCTGCAGTGTTGAATGGCGAGAGCCAAAGCGCTCCAACGCCTAAGTCATCAAAATAACCAGATTCAATCATTTGCGTAACACCCGCAAAGTCACCGCCCTGCCAATCTGCCCCCTGCGCAGCACCGACCATGGGCTCGTCGTTCGAAGTATTTCCATTCACGAAACGATCGGTCATGAC
>JAYYFM010000277.1:0-1579 GCA_036158745.1 Thermoplasmatota archaeon | reverse complement strand
ATCGTCTTTCACCCACTCAAGAATTTGTTCAACTGAATCATCAACGAAGGTTTGTTGGTCGAACAATTTGTACGAACCCAAATTGTTGTTCATCGTTGGCAGATGATGGCCTGAATGCTTAATTCCTAGCACAAGAAGCCCACTGCTCATGTATTCACTACGTTTGAGTGGACTTGAGATGCTCCAAACCGGAAGATCTGGCATTGGCAAAAGGCCAATCTGATGTTCTTGCAATATATTTCCAATCTCATAGTGGGGGATTGGTTTTTTGAAGTTGAGGTTTGGTTTTGATTTCGATAGTTCCGACAAATGAGTCTCCAAATCGCCAGATCCAATAAGGGATAATTCCGCTTCAATACCATTATTTTCCAATGCATCAAGAAGAAGCACAAGCTTGAGAATACCCCGATGTCGGTCCATTTTTCCATGGTAAACCATCCTAATTGGATTGCCAAATGATTCGAAGTTGTTTGGTTTGAACAATTCATTGTTGACTCCTGCGTGAAGGATACACAACCTATCCTCTGCAATTGAGAATGTACTTCTTACGAGGTTTTGATGTGCAACACTCACGACCGTACCTCCAATGCAATTTCCATTCCGATTCAATGAAGAAGCAACCATTTTCCAGGCCTTCTTCCAAACATTCCGCTGCAATTTTGCAAACAAATTCGCATCAGCAGGAGGTGATCGATCGATGCACATCCAATGAATACCATTTCGCTCAACCAACGGAGAAACATATCGAACAAGAGGCCAATCGATGAATACGACATGCGCTTCAAGGTCGATTTCCTTGAGGTAATTGGTGATGCTCTTTGCCAGACTCGAAGCCTTTTTTCCTTTCATTGAGGATTGCTTCAATTGAACATGTTCCCATGCATAGGTTTCTGTGGGTACATCAGGACCCAGTACCGTCACTTCGTGGCCCGAGGAAATCAATTGATTGATGATTGCAACTTGTGTTGTAGCACACAAATCTTCTCCAAAATGTCGAGTTGTGCACCAAATGAGCTTCAAGAAGAATCCACCTCGATGAGTTCTCTTAATCCATCTTCAAGCGAAATCTCTGGTTTCCAATTGAGATCTCTCCTTATCGCTTCTATTGATGCAACGGAGTGTTCGATATCCCCTGCTCTTTGAGTTTGGAAGGACGGTTCGAATGCAAGATTTGACTGAGATAATTCATGAATCAGCGATGCAAGTTCAGTGATGGTCACAGACTGTCCAGTTCCAACGTTGTATACGCTTTGTTTTGGCTGAGCCCATTCTCCAATGGATAAATCAACCAGAAGTCTAGCTATATCGTGAACGTTGACAAAGTCACGAGATTGGTTCCCTGAACCATAGATCGTTGGTTGAATTCCTTGTGTATAGCGGTCGATAAAAATCGGAACGACCGCCCCATAATTCGAATCCAATCGTTGTTCAGGCCCGTACACATTGAAGAAACGAAGACTCAGGAATTCAGATCCCTGTTGAAAATAAGCATCGATTTTTCGTTCGATTTCCAATTTTGACTTGGCGTATGGGGATTGCAATTCACCTTCCGAACTTTCGCTTAGCGGCATCGATTCAC
>JAYYFM010000276.1:0-1584 GCA_036158745.1 Thermoplasmatota archaeon | reverse complement strand
ACCACATCGTGCGATGTCATCGCAGTCATCAGCATCCTCGATCGAGAGGAGGGCGGAGTTGAGGCCTTTGCAGAAGCAGGGATTCCGTTCGAAAGCATCCTTACACGTTCCGATATCGCTCAGTAGGTGACTGAATTGGATGTTTTGGTGCCATCTGAGCAGACCGAAACGGGTCAATCGGTTCCAGATGCATCGTTTAACGACCTATCGTTCTTTCATGCCAGCGAGGGAAAACCCCTCGCTACACCTTGGCAAGTTGCCATGACACGAGCGGATTATTTAGCGCAATTCGACCTACCAAAGGGCATGTTGCTCGATTGTGCATGTGGTTCGGGCATCCAACTCGCAGCCTATGCTTCTCGACTGAAGCAACCCGCTCTCGGGGTTGAACTGGACCGTGATCGCGCAGTTGCGAGTTGTCTGAATCTCAACACTGTCGCTCGTCATTACGCTTCGTATGATCAAGGATGGCATCGTCGTTCGCTCGTCGTATCGGGTGATGGCACTGCGAGCGATGCAATCGCATCGGCTGTTGGGCTCGAATCGAACAGCATTGCAGTATTGATGCTTGACCCTGCACGTCCTCGCAATTCACGAACGCATGACCTTGATGAGATGCAACCAAACCTTCCGAGCGTGTTCGAAGCCTGGAAGCCACATCTCGCCTCCACGAATCGTGGCCCTTGCATCGTTCTCGACCTCTCTCCGCGGTTGACACAAGAACTTCGAGATGGCGTCGAAGCCATCGTTGATTCGTTCTGGCCAGGTATTGAACGAACGTGGGCATGGATGTCTCGTGGAGGCGGACGTGTCGACCGACTCGAACTCTGGCTTGGTGGTGTTGCAACACCCAACATCAGTAAGCGTTTTGTTCGTCTTTCTCGTACGTTTGGCGGCGAGGATACCGTCATCGAACAAGAAGAATCTCTTCACGTCGAACGCCTCGGTTTGCAAACAGCTCGTCGAAACGAATGGGTCACGATTCTCGATGCAGCTCTGGTCGAGAGTGGCCTCGTCGATGCGTGGTTGAGCGAGCAACTGAGTACTGCTTCCGATGTTCGATGGGCAGAAGCATCGCCTCGCCGCCCACGCATTCATCACAATGGGCCGTTGAAAGACGATGGCCACCCGTTTGTTGTTGCATCTGGCCGAGTTGTCGAACTCCTCGATGTTCCTCTGGACGAGGCCAACATCGACTCGATTGTTGCCACTGCCCTTGACAACGACATTTCGGCGTTGACCATTCGTTGTGGTCTCGATGCAGCGCTTCAACCTCGATTGCAAGGAAGCATCGATCGACAGTTGCGCAACCGACAAGGTCGCAGGAGAGCGTTTTTGACACGACATACATCCTCAAACCATCTGCTCCTTTGTGTTCAATATCATCAGAATTCTGATACCTGAAATCGGACCCCTGCATCGCGGTCTTGATATAGGGGGGGTTGGTCGGAAACTTGCTCGACATCATGTCGCAACGTTAGGTGGACAACAATGGCAAAAGGAAAAGAAGAGGAACTCGGCGACGATTTTTCATACATTCTCCGAATGGCTGATACGGATATGGACGGCCTTAAGCCGCTCTCA
>JAYYFM010000275.1:0-1604 GCA_036158745.1 Thermoplasmatota archaeon | reverse complement strand
GTCAGGCCGTGTCCGCCAAATCCGTTCACCGCCTGGCTGCGTTTCGCAGCACAATTGAGGTGATGTTGCTTGATGGTGTTCTGACGCGCGAAGAGAAACGCCTCATTATTCGTCTTTCTTCATGCTTGAAGCTTGAACCACATCAGCCTGCAGAGGTCTATCAAGCCATCATAGATGGCGTCAAAACGGAGGATGGAGACCTGCTCACAGCCGAAGAACAACATGAGGTCTACAAAACGGTCTTCGAAGTCGCCATCATCAACGCATCTCTTTCAAAAGATGAATTCCGGGTCATGGCTCATTTGCGAGATCTTTTCGCGATCGATGATGATGAACACAACCTTGTTGAGAGTGAATTGCGAGATATGGTCAAAGAACGGTTTGAGGATCCGAACATGGTTGAAAAAACACTCAACACACTTCGTGATTCAGTCCGAGTCGTTACAACCTTGTTCGATAATGTTCGGAAAAAGAACAACGGTGAAACGCGATGAAGGCAACTTCACTGGACGACTACTTGGATGGTTTTTCTTCATTTCCAAAACGGCGGAACAAGCGTCTTGCAATGCTTCGAGAGGCGTACACATATGGCGTTCCTGGGATGATTACAAAGTCGATGACAGACCGTTTGGCTCAATCAGGACATTACACATTTCACATCGGAACGCCAGATCCTGAAATGAGGCGTATTGCATCTTGGATGCTTACACATGAAAACAATAGAACAACCATTGCAAAATTCATTCCAAAAATATGGAAGCGTGGTGGGCGTGAAGACCTCAAACTTGTCGGACTCCTTCTTGCAAACATGTCGGATGAAGAATTGGGTGAAAATGGATGGACCGTATTTCTTCAACTCGTTCAGGATCGAGTATCGGTCGAAGTGTTCCTCGAAACAGCCGAAGAATTCCTTCGTGGCGGCCGTGAACTTCCAGATGATGCTTGGATTCGAGATGCAGCTGCCCAAAGCAAGACTTGGGCACAACTGATGATCTTACTCCTGTCACTTGACGAAAAACGGACAGCGAACCACGAGAACCTCCTCAAGGAAACGCCGAATGGCGGGGAACTCCTCGAACGCATACGACACCGTCTCATTCAACGACTACCTTGATGGGCCTTGAACTGGTCGAAAGATTATGGCCGAGCGCTTCCTTCCTACGGAAGATCCTGTGCTGGAACAGGTTCTATCATGGACGGTTGAACGCGATGCTCGAGATGTTCGGCGTCTGTTGGAATGGTTGCCACAAGCACGCTCAAATCGTGAGCGCCAAGCACTCCTCGACCGAGTACGTGATTTGCTCGACGAACTGGAACAGGCCATGTCAGCCTTGGATGAACTCGTGTGAACGCTATGACCTTGCTTTGCTTAATTCTGGCTGGAGGAAAAAGCACTCGAATGGGAGAAGACAAGGCCCTGCTTTTCGACTCAGTGAACACCCTCTCAAACATTCTCACTTCCCGAGGCCACCGTGTCATTGTAGCCTGTGGTAGTGAAGAACGAGCTGCGCTTTTCCATGCTGAATGTTGGTTTGACCCAGATGATTCAACTTCGCTTGGAGAGGTTGTCCATGCCTTTGTACAGCAATACGATGAAGAAATCC
>JAYYFM010000274.1:0-1614 GCA_036158745.1 Thermoplasmatota archaeon | reverse complement strand
CAACTTGGCCAGTTGTCTTCCAGTCCCATCACTGGCGACGACCACATATCCACCATCGACCGATACACCACGAGATGGTGAAGAATCACCGAATGGCTGCAAATCAAACATATGCAGCGTTCCGTTGTTGTCAAGGTGCATCATTTCAAGTCCAATTTGTGTCTCTTTCGCAGCAAACCAAAGACCCGATGCATCACCTTGGAGTAGACCTTGACCAATCGAGGTTATTGCAGCGGATTGATTGATCAAATCCGACGATGCAGAAGCAGAAAACCAAGGAGCTTGCCAAATAGACGTGGTCACACTACCATTGCTCCACCACATTCTGTTTCCTTGTTGCCCGTTCGTTGTGAACACAACCCCGTTCATCCATGTCGTAACTTCCGAGTTCCAACCGATGGCATCACCAGATTCCATATCTCCAAGCATTGTTGTTCCGATGGAGGTTCCATCGCTCACCCACAATTCACGTCCATGAACACCATCATCAGCATCAAAGAAGAAGCGTTGTCCACGATCAGCTTCAACAACGTGAATGCCAAGTTCACGACCAGGAATCGAATCACCAGATGCATGAATGTCCATGAGCATCATTGGTGCGTTGTCTTGATCGAGCATCCAAAGTTCGCATCCGTTGGTTCCATCGTTTGAAGAAAACAGGATAATGTCTGAAGTCTGGATGTTACCACACTCACTGGAAAATCCATTTGTGACTCCTGTATTGGCATCAAAAACTAATCCTTCATACAATTGTTCAGAACAGATTCGCAACGATTCTCGAATTTCGTCTTGCTGAAGAATTCCATCACTGGCAGTCGCCATGTCGGTTCCATCATCAACACCGAAGTGCATGACGATGCCTTGTGGACAGATGGAGGTTGGAGCTTGATGTTGTTCAATGAGAGCAGAGTATCCTTGCGCTCCATCGGTTCCTTGCTGACCCTCAGGCCCCTCGTCCCCGAGTTGACCATCGCAGATATGGGCCGTTGTTTGCACTTCCTCCTCATCGAGGAATTGATTCTGATCATTATCGATTCCTGACTGGATTTGTATCCCCCCGAATTGGCAAGGAATTCCAGGTGACAATGCTGTCAGATTGACGAGACTTGAGTTGCCGTTGAATCCGTTTTCCCCATCTTGTCCGGATTGACCCTGAGGTCCAGAAAGGCCTTGTTGACCATGACACACCTTGGTACTGGTGGTGATTTCATTTGTTGAGAGCTTCCCATCACCATCGAAATCTGTGCCAAGGAAGATGTCTGCTCCACCCTCTGGGCAGTAGACGTCTGCTTCACGGCCTTCTGTTTCGACAAGAATGGTAGACTCATCATCTTCAGCGACATCGAGGGATACAACCGACTGGTTGAGCACAACAGCCCATATGGACATGAACAGTGCGCTTAGCACGATGGTTGTCTTCAACATCTTGACGATGTTTTCACGTGATAGAAAACGTGTTTGTTGTTCATCACGGCGGGCTCCTTGTGTATTGTTCTCAGTTGAGGACATAAACGGAGGAGCGACGTCAACCGTATCAAAACCATCGGTTCTGAACACGAGTCTTGATGAAGCGCCGATGTCTGCGTCAATTCATGCAACTTCCGAAGCGTTTGT
>JAYYFM010000273.1:0-1625 GCA_036158745.1 Thermoplasmatota archaeon | reverse complement strand
TGGGCTTGGATATGTAGGCCTACCTACTGCAATTGGTTTCCATGATGCTGGTTTCAACGTCTGGGGCGTTGATATTTCAGAGCGTACAGTTCGCATGGTTCTCGCAGGAGAAAACCCCACTGGTGATCCGGATGTAAACGATATCATTCCAGATCCGAACTCTTCTCGATGGAACATCACAACGAGTACAAGCGAAGCTGTGCCACATTGCGATGTCGTTCTCGTCACTGTACCAACTCCGGTCACGGAGGATCTCAAACCAGACCTTACCTACGTGTCAAATGCTGGACGCTCAGTATTTGAATCGATTCAAGAGGGTTCGAGAACGGTTGTTGTTCTTGAGTCAACGGTCTATCCTGGCGTCACTGCTCAGACGTGGTTGCCTCTTGTTGAAGAATTAGGCATGGAGATCGGCAGCGATGTCGAAATTGCATATTGTCCAGAGCGCTTCAATCCTGGAGATCCAGCTCATGGTGTCCGTCAAGTGGCCAGAGTTGTCGGCTGTTCCAATCCTGACGTAGGAGAGGGACTTGTTGAATTATACCGCCGATTGACTTCGGAAGACGTTCGATACGTTGGTAAGTTGGAAGTTGCAGAAGCAGCCAAAGTTATCGAAAACGTTCAGCGCGACATCAATATCGCATTGGTCAATGAACTCGCACGCATCTTCCCTGAACTTGGCGTTGATGTTGAGGATGTTCTTTCAGCTGCTGCAACAAAATGGAACTTTCACCGCTACACGCCTGGTGTTGGTGTAGGAGGCCACTGTATTCCTGTCGATCCGTACTACATGATGCAACGTGCCGCAGATGTTGGCGTTCCTGCTGAGTTGATTACAGCAGCACGGGCAGTCAATCGAACAATGCCATTGCATGTTGCAACTGTTCTCAACGAGATTCTCTACAAGGCCGGCGTTCCATCAGGCACAGCCAAAGTACTCATGCTTGGATGGTCGTACAAGGCAGAGGTTGGTGACCCTCGTGAGACTCCTGCTGAACCACTTACCGAAGCTCTTCTTTCCAAGGATATCGAAGTGTATGCCTATGACCCGCACATTGATTCGTCCGAATTCCCAGATGAGGTCACAGTTATCGAAGACATCGCAACTGCTTCAGGATTTGACCTCGCCATCCTCGTAACAGCGCATGACTCCTGTGTGAATATTGACTGGGAAGACCTCGGAAAGAGAATGAGAAAACCGATCCTCTACGACGGACGGCGTGCTCTTGATTTGGATTCAATTTCAGAGATGGGATGGCAAGTTCACGCTGTAGGAAGGCCACAACAATGAGATGAGAATATGCCAATTCTTTTTAAAATCAGGCTTCTGTTTTCTCCAAAATATCTCCGTAAGGCATTCAAGGTTGCTAGTGTACGACCTGTCAACATCCAGAACGTACAATATGTTGTTGAACAAGTATGTAATGAAAAACCTCTTTCATTATTTTCTACGTTTAGTAAAATTTACAATTCAGCGAGAGGCTCTCGTTCTCGTGAATTTAGTTGCAATAATCTCATACTCTCAATTGTTCGAGAGTTGAATAAAACAAACCGCATCTTGGCAATACAATTTGCTGAGAAGTACCAGCCTTTAGCAGAGGATGAACGATTTCAAAAAACTCTTG
>JAYYFM010000272.1:0-1628 GCA_036158745.1 Thermoplasmatota archaeon | reverse complement strand
ACGATTCCTCCACCCTGTCCAAGCAGCCATCATCTATGCCCTTGAACCAGTTTGGGCGACCATCTTTGCGCTCGGCTTGGGCATGACCAGTTGGACAGGTTGGATTGCGGTTGGGGGTGGCGCCTTGCTCATCGGCAATCTCATGGTTGAACTGCGTGAGAATCCAGACAATCAATCTCCAAAATCTGTTGTTATCTTTGATCCTGTGGAAGAATAAACCATTGAAAAGTAGCACATCGTTCAAGTCCTGTCTGCCATAAGGAAAAATTGGGCGAGACCATGCCAGAACACACCAACCACCGCGATGCGACCAAAAACGTGCACGCAGGAACCAATCATGTTGGCGATTCTGTGAACACGCCAATCTTCCTTTCATCGACTTACAAACTCACAGAAGAACGCTATGCAGGCTGGGCTGCTGGTGCCCAGCATACACTTCTTTACTCACGTCTCTCTTCGGTTAATTCCGATGCAGTCGCCCAGAAAATTTGTGCGATGGAGGGGGGAGAAGATGCTGAAACGTTTGCAAGTGGTATGGCGGCTATTTCGACAACCATGTTGATGCTCCTCAACCAAGGTGACCACATTGTTGCATCTGCCGATGTTTACGGGGGAACCTATGGTCTGATGACGGAAGAATTGCCAAGACTCGGTATCGAGACAACCATGGCCGATATTCGTGACCCTTCTTCCTACGAGGCAGCCATTCAAGACAATACGAAGATCATGTACATCGAAACCATCACGAATCCAAACCTCAAGGTTTGCGATATTCCAGCGATGGTTGAAGTTGCAAAACGACACAATCTGCTGGTTGTCGTCGACAACACATTCGCTTCACCTTGGGGTTGCCAGCCTTTGAGCATGGGCGCTGATTTGGTCATCCATTCCACAACGAAATATCTCGGCGGCCATTCCGATCTTCTCGGAGGAGCAGTCGTTGGTTCAAAGGAGTTGATTTCAAAGATTTTCATGGGCCGTGTTCACTTTGGAGGGGCCCCAGATCCCCACAATTGTTACCTCCTCGAACGAGGTATGCGTACACTTCACGCACGTATGCCAATCCTCACCTCAAACTCTGCAGAGCTTGCACGCCGACTCCAAGACCATCCGAACGTTGTCCGTGTTCAGCATGTTACCTTACCTTCACATTCCGAATATGAAATTGCTCAACGCGTTGTACCGAGAGGCTGCGGAATGCTTGGGATCGTCGTTGCAGGGGGCGACGAAGGTGCTATGAAATTCATGTCCAAACTGAATTTGTTCTATGAAGCAACCTCGCTTGGTGGTGTAGAATCACTCATTGAAGTACCCGCCACCTCGAGTCACATGGCCATGCCTGTTGACGTTCGCATCGCTGCGGGAATTGAGCCAGGGTATGTTCGAATCAGTGTCGGAATCGAAGATGTTGAGGATCTTTGGGAAGATTTGAATCAGGCATTGGGCTGATCTGGAAGAGATTCTTGTTGTCCTGTTGACGTATGTAGGACACTCAAGGCCTCAATGAAATCTTTAGCCGTACTTTCTTCTGAGTTGAGGAGTTCTTTTCCTGCTTCAAGCAATGCTTTCGTTGCTTCCATCCAAGCTCCACCGCGATCTCGAGCGAGCGATTCGAAATGCCATTCTTG
>JAYYFM010000271.1:0-1635 GCA_036158745.1 Thermoplasmatota archaeon | reverse complement strand
GAGGATACGACAAACGTACCTCAACTCAACAAGAGCGACAATGGACCAAAGGCAGCCTTGGTTCTAGGACTAGGGGCCATGGACGGTATTGATCGAGGCGCCATCACTGGAATGGTCTATCGAGTTGGGAACCTACCAGACGGTTCGGTCGGCCGCATCGAGATGCTTGACAAGATTACTGCGGTTGAATTACCTGAGCAATTCATCGATCAGCTCGTCGAAGATTTGGATCAAGAACGTGTTGGGCGCCGATATGTTCGTCCCCGCCGAAGCGACGACTGGACCTTCCAACCTGAGGGACGTCACCCAAGCCAACGCCGTCACGGAGGCGGAGGCCGACAGGGCGGTGGCAGAAAAGGCCCTAGCGGACGACATAACTCTCGAGGAAAGGGTCGCGCAGGACGCCCGAACCGTCGTCGTTGAGCATCAAGACAAGCGAAAAGGCATATGTTCGCTCTTGAATTGGGCGATACATGAGCAGCACAGCGGACCTCGCCCCGCACTTCCTCGAAGCCGTTGACAATGCTGCGATTGCCAGTGCCGCATGGCGAGGGAAAGGCAACAAAAACGCTGCAGATGATGCTGCTGTTGAAGCCATGCGTCGTACCTTCGATGCTGTCCCATTCGACGGTCGTGTTGCCATCGGTGAAGGCGAGCGAGACGAAGCACCCATGCTCTTCATCGGTGAAGAATTGGGAAGCGCTGTTGGCGTCGAAGGCGTTCCATGCATCGACATCGCTGTAGACCCCCTCGAATGCACCAACAATTGTGCTTACGACAAACCGAACTCCATTGCCGTCTTAGCAGCCGCACCTCGAGGAACACTTCTCCACGCACCTGATTGCTACATGAACAAAATCGCAGCAGGACCACAACTTGCTGGACACATTTCTCTTGAAGGTACGGTGGCCTACAATCTCGAGCAGACCGCACATGCACTTGACAAACCCATCAGTGATGTCAAGGTCGTTGCGCTCGACCGTGATCGTCATGCAGACCTATTCAAAGAAATTCGAGGAGCTGGAGCCCAACTGGAATTGCTCGGTGATGGTGACGTATCCGGAGCCATTTGGGCTGCGAAGGATGACGGTCCTTTCGACCTTCTCATGGGCATCGGTGCTGCACCCGAAGGCGTGATTTCCGCAACAGCCATTCGTGGCCTCGGAGGCGTGTTCGAAGGAACCCTTGTCTTCCGCTCGCCCGAAGAAGAAGCCCGAGCTGGTGACATGATTGATGATGATCTTACTCGACTCTGGAAGGCACACGACCTCTGCCAATCCGAAGATGCGATCTTCGCAGCTTCCGGCGTCTGTGATGGATACCTGCCTGCTGCAGAACTTGGCGATGGTTTCGGAATTGCACACAGTGAAATCATTGATGTTCAAGCAAAAACTGTTGAACAGTTCTCAACTCGACGACCATTGTGATTGTATGTCTCAACACGTCCGAATCCAAGTTCGTCTTCCTGAAGGACATTGGTCGGGTGATGTTTCGCGCTCGCTTCCTTCGCTCGTACTCCGCATCGAAGAAACGATGCCGCTTGGCAAGGGACGAGGAACGGCGACACTCTCCGCAAGCGATGATGTACAACTCACATTGGAAGCGCACCCTGGTATCGATGAAGTCCGCTCGCTC
>JAYYFM010000270.1:0-1638 GCA_036158745.1 Thermoplasmatota archaeon | reverse complement strand
GGACTCGAACCCCCGACCGTCTGATTACAAATCAGACGCACTACCAGACTGTGCTACGTTGGCCTTGAACTGCGGGTTGCGTCACCCCTTGATGAAGGAAACGGTTGAACCTCGACAAGGTCAAGAGGGAAACCCGCTTGGGTTGGCTATGGACGAGGCACCTGGTTCATCCTTGCTGAACGCTCTTGCCTCGACGCGTCAAGGGAACGATACCATTTTTGGATGGTATGCCCGTTATCTCGCAGCCAAGGAAGAGGGCCATGATGCCGTGAATGGTACTGCAGGAATTCTACTTGAGAACGATGGAACATTGGCCATCAACAAGGTTGTTGACAGAATGTTGCGAGAAGCACCTGCTCTGGAATTCTCTTCCTACGCACCGCTCAAAGGGCTACCAGATTTCCTTGACTTGAGCATCTCTTTGGCCCTTGGCGATCATCGAGAAGCGTTGGAATCAATGGGTTTTGGTTTCGTTTCAACAGCATCACCTGGCGGATCTGGAGCTTTATTCCTCGCTGCCAACAACCTTTGCGAACGAGGCGACGCTATTCTTCTACGAGACCGTCACTGGGGACCTTATGCTGGCTTCCTCAAGGGGTGTGGCCTCGAGATGGCAACATGGCCTATCTTGCCAAAGAAGGAGGGTGACTATCCATACTTTGCTGATGAAGCCTTTGAGGCAACTGTCGAGAAACTCGCACAGAAACAGAAAACTGTGATGGTTTGGCTCAATGATCCAGCACACAATCCTACAGGACTGACCATGACGGCCGAAGGTCGAAGAGCCGCGCTCGACATCATGATGGCAAGTGCTTCCAAGCATCCAGGTGTTGGCCATACGCTCCTTCTCGATACAGCCTACAGCCTGTATGCAAACGAACCACACGGCTGGGGCCAGACCATCGTTGATGCTATGGAGGATGGGACGCCTTGGCCTGAAAATTTCCTCATCACCTATGCACTTTCATTGTCAAAATCACACACTGCTTACGGACTAAGAACGGGAGCACTCATCGGAATACATCCTGACCAAGCCGTCACCGAGCGACTCAAGGATACGTTCGGAACCACGGGTCGACAAACATGGTCAGCCGCACCTCGAATTCTCCAATATACTGCAGCACAACTGCATAGCCAAGTTGAATCTGCAGAAGAGTGGTCAGACGAACGAGACCGACTTCAAGGCTTACTCACAGAACGAAGAGACATCTTTGTTGAGGCATGCAAGGAGCACGGTGTACCAATCAATCCAACCCACGATGGATTCTTTGCATGGCTTGAACATGATGACCCAGAATCGATTACAGAGGCTTGTGCAGAACACCACGTCTACCTCGTGCCCCTACGAGGCGGAATTCGAATCGGCTTGTGCGCAATGCCATCCGATGCAGTCGAACGTGTCGCAAAGACACTCGCAACTGTTCTCAACTAGGTGAGATGTATGGTTCGCAACGTGCGAGAGAACCTCATCCTTTCCGGAATGATTTGCATTGCCTTTGGAGCCTTTCTCTCGGTTGGAGGCGTCCTGTCCATGGGTGCCGTCATCGGTGTATCAGGTGTACTTTTGTTCGTGATAGGAATGAGTACACCAAGTCAGCGAACCATGAACGAAGAGGACATAGCTGCCTGGAAACCAAG
>JAYYFM010000269.1:0-1643 GCA_036158745.1 Thermoplasmatota archaeon | reverse complement strand
TCATCGAATATGTTTCTGTCCGCTCACCGTTCAAGCCTGCAATAAAATTCAATCCTGGAAGCAGTTTTGGAAGGCCTCGTTCACCTCTTTCTCTCCCATATTGATTGATGAGGCGGAGGGCAGATTTGAGTTGATTTGCATCGCAATTGAGCCAATTTGCTGCATGCACATTCGGATCAGCAGATTCCAAACCAAACGACAAAACGGCTCCATCTGAAAGTGTTTCAACCAATGTCTTGGTGATTTCAGTTGAAGGTTCAATGTTCTCTGCGATGATGGATGGGTTCCCGTTATCGGTGTGGAGAATACCCAGTCGTTCGTCTTCGCGCAATCCATGAAGGAGTTTGGCAATGGGTTCTGGATTTGGAATTGGATATTCAAGTTCCTTCACACCTTCAGCCATGTAGGTGTACGTGTCGGTCATACCACCAAGCCGAACATGCTGAACACCCGAGTCATGCGCCAGCTTGACCTCTTGGATAATGTCCTCAGGTGTACGCCAAATGGGTATGCCTTTTTTTGGTTCAATGCAAAACTTGCATCCACGTTTGAATCGAACGCACCCTTGGTAGACCTCAACTTCGTAGGTAAGTGGTCCACGCTTTTCTTCTGTTCCTAAATCGGGATGCTGCAAAACCGCCTTGCTCTGTGCTCCTGAGTGGGCCCACGTTGTCCATTGTTCACTCGTTCGGCGTTCGTGCTTCCATGTTCCAGTATTGAGGAACCCATGCAAGGTTGCATCCGTATCTTGGACAGCGAGGAAGAGATTTGACCGAAGAGGGAGCCATCCCTGTTGTTTCCAACCACGAACGGCCCATCCGCCGAACAATGCAGGAATGTCTCGTGGCAAGGACCGAATCAATTCAGTTGATTCTCTGCGGGAAATAGGAGTTCCACGAATGTATCGGCCTGGAACAACAGCCCCTGCGATGCAAACAAATCCATCCAAATCTCGAAGATGTTGTTCACGCTCTTCCTCAGAATACAACCGCCATTGATCGATGGTCATGTAGGTGTAGTCGATCGAGTGCTGTTCGAGAACGCCACAAACGTAGCGAATGTGGAATCCTACGTATGGCGGTACGCCAAAGGCTGCAGGTTCATCCTCGTACCCATCGAGAACGAGCCAAGAAGGAGAATCGTTCTCTACCATGATGGTCGTCTTGACTTCCGCTTGATAGCCTTATGTCCCCAAATTCCGTGGACTGGGCTGATTTGTGCCGATGCTCTCATCTGCGCTGCTTCTTCCGCTTCTCTTCAGCAATGGCCTTGAGTTCTCGAGCGGATTTTCCGCCTTGACTCTTCTTTTTGCCACCTGCTTGCGAGATATCGACCTTCAATCGTCGACCGTTGAGTTCCTGTCCGTTAAGGGCCTTGACGACGTCCTCGCCCTTGTCTTTTTCATCGATGAAGACGAACGCAAATCCTTTCGGTTTGCCTCCTTTATCGGTAGCAATGGCGATTTCTGTGATGGTGGCCTTGTCGCCAAAGAATGCCGTGATGGCTTTCTCATCTGCATCGAATGGAAGGTTTCCGACGTAGAGTTTCAATCCCTTCGCCGGTCCTTTCGAACGCTTCTCCTTGTTGTCCGCATCACGGACACCGATTCGGCGTCCATGGAGACGGTGGCCATCAAGTTCTTT
>JAYYFM010000268.1:0-1646 GCA_036158745.1 Thermoplasmatota archaeon | reverse complement strand
GAACGCGAAGGTGATGAGAGAGCTGGCCATTGCTCATATCCAAGGCGGACAAGAGTGCACGGAAATGACAACCAGGATTTGCTGTGAGATAACCAAGCAATCGCCCACGTTGGAAACGACCATCACTGGTTTCAGAGGTTTTTCCGATCAAGCCGAGGAACCACAATCCAGTGAGGGTGGTCGAAATGCGAATCGCTTCGTTGTTGAACGCAGCGAAGCCAAGCATGGAGAGAATGGCGCTTACCGTGAGAACGGTAACGACTTGAGGCGCCCAATCAGGGAGGGCTTCTTGTTCGACAATTTCGTTCTCGACGATGGAAGATTCTTCGACAGCGGGCGAATCTTCTACGAACGGAATTTCTTGAAGGATCCCGACAAACGTGAAACTGTCAGCAGTGAATCGAGTACAAGCATCGTTGGCGTTCGTTTGTTGTGCTTGGTAGGTGCCCGTCATGCCACGCTCTGGTGTCCACGAAGCCATGGTTGCATCTGCAAGCATATGGACGATACCCTCCTCGTTCTCGAGCATCCAGCATGTTCCATCAGGCGTCAAGACACCGCTCCAAACACCCTCGACAAGAACGATTGGGGCCTCTTGCGTAACGTCTTCTTCAACGACCACTGTTTCTTCAACAGCAACATCCAGCGGCCACGAGAACTCGTACTCGAGCATTATGTCTTGGTCTGTCGCCAAATCGATTCGAACACGGTATTCAGCATCTTGGTAATCGAAGTTGTTCAAATCTTCAAGTTCGAATTGAAGAACATCCTCTGAGGAGAGACGCAAGGCTTGGTCGAGTTGAACATCACTGTTGCAGAGTACGTTCTTTTCAATGACCTTCTCAGTGAGATCTAGGTTCCAAAGTTGGAGTGATGCCTTGCAAATTTCCAGCCACTGGATATCGGTTTGCTCATCCACTCCCGTGAGTTGCAATTCAAACACAGCCTCGTCATTGTCATCGAGATCGACAGAGAGCGATGTGAGTGGCTCAGAGGCGGTTCCACAGTCTGCGGACTGAATGCGACGGTAGTCGACATCCATCGAAGCTGCATAACCGAATTCGGGTACCTCGGCCACGAGAATGTAGTCTCCACTCAACATGGAGCAGCCCGTTTCGTCGACAAAGGCCCAAGATTGGAGAGGGAATGTGGTCTGAGAAGATGCGCCTACAACCACGTCGAGTTCTGCTGTTCGACAGTTGGCTTGGTCAAGTGAATCAAACACGACGCCGTCGCTTCCTGCAATCCAGTAACTTGCTCGGCATGTGTTTGTGAATCGCAACAGTTCGCTTTCGGTTCCATCGTTTTCAAGCGTGAGTGAGCCATCAAACAACTCACCTTGGATGAACGAGGAGGAGAGTGCGTTGATGGAAGCGTCAAGCGGCGTTGAGGGGACTGCGACATCTTGCACGGAGAGTTCGAATGAATCAACGACTAGTGCATCAGGTGTTTCGATTGTCAGCGTCGAGGCACCGACTGTGGTTGCCTGATGCATCGTGTGGCCCAATCCGAGAACGGCATAGGCATCGATGGTTGTCAATCCTGCATTGCATGATGGTCCGAGCCGCTGTTCTTCGAAGGAAATCAACAGTTGACATGCATCAAGGTCGCTGATATCGAGGGCCTCGGATGTTGGATTGTGAAGT
>JAYYFM010000267.1:0-1647 GCA_036158745.1 Thermoplasmatota archaeon | reverse complement strand
TCGGCCACCGGAACGACCGATCAACTTCTCAACGTGGTGCAGTGCACTGGATTCAACAAAGACGTAGCCACGCATGTTGTTTGGGTGAAGTACGGAGAAAATTTCACCTTGAAGCGCAGTCAGTGAACCGCTACCGTGGAGACGAGCGTACATTTCGTCAGCAACTCGAAGTTCAGAACCAATCGCTGTCTTGACGATGTACAGGAACGAGCCGACAGAACCATACATTTCACGGAACAACTTGTCTGCACCATCCATATCCATGTTGGAGAAAAGACAGTTCTTGTCTTGGAGTGTACCAGGGTCAACCCACTCGTAGCCAACGTATCGGCCAGCAGGCGTAACTTCTTCGGAGCTGGTCGCTACGAGAATTGGCATAACATCGACCAGGTTTTTGCCCATGTCAATACCACGTTCTGGCCCAGTTCCGATGTATTCGAGCGAATCAAGAGGGAGACCCGTTGCTTCGGAAACACGTGCAAGAACTTCTTCTGGTGTATCTCCAACGCCCCAAACACCGTCCCAGAGTCCCGGGAAATCGTTGTCATCTTTGCCTCTGCTCAAGAGCAAAAGTTTCTCTTCAAATCGTACAAACGCGATAAATGCTTCAGTCATGATCCCACCGCCTCATTCTCAGATTCCGAATACATCGTGAATCAACCAAGGAATGAAGTTGTCCATGACGACCAAGAGAATGAATCCAATCGCACCAAGAACGAAAAGGCCGATGCCACAAACAATGCTTGTTTGCTTAAACTCCTGAGGAGTCGGCTTTCGAGCCATTCGAATGATTCGAGCCCAAGAGCCGCGAGAAATCTTGCGGAATTGGGCTTCAATCCAGTCTTGGCGGTCCTGAACAACATCTTCAAACGAGCGGGATTCGCTTTTTTCATCAGACATGGTACAACCTCGTGCTTTCTAACCGACCTAACCACCCATTATAACCGCTTCCATCGAATCCAGAGTCAATTTTTGTTCAAAATTACGGCAAGAGTTGATGAGGGGTGAACGTATCCAATGTGTGTATGGCTTCATCGGACCCGTATGCTACATTGGGTGTTTCCCGCGACGCATCGGACGCTGAAATTAAGCGTGCATTCCGTAAACTCGCTCGCAAATATCACCCCGATCGAAACCCCGATGATAGTGCTGCTGAAGCCAAATTCAAGGAAGTTCAGGCTGCATACGAGACCATCGGTGATGCCTCGAAGCGACAAGAATACGACCAGAAGAAGCGCATGGAGAACATGTTTGGCGGAGGTGGTCGCTCGCCCTTCGGCGGTGGAATGGGCGGTGGATTTGAGGATTTGATTGGACAAATGTTTGGAGGGCAGCAACAAAATCCCTTCCAGCAACGTCGGCGTCCCCCACAGCAACAAGCCAAAGGAACAGACGTGCACGTGTCTGTCGATATCGACCTCGAAACTGCTGAGAACGGTGGAGAAATCCAATTCCAAGCTCAGCGACTCAAGGTTGGAGCGAACAACGTTGCATCGAAGGTACAACAAAATTTCAGAATCAAACTCAAGCCAAATGTTCAGCATGGAACCGTCAAACGCCTCAAGCAACAGGGGAACGAACATCCTCAAGGCGTGCCGGGAGATCTTCACGTCACGCTTCGAATCGACGCTGGCGAAGGACGACGTT
>JAYYFM010000266.1:0-1650 GCA_036158745.1 Thermoplasmatota archaeon | reverse complement strand
CTGCATGCTGCAACCTATGGAGCATACCGAGCAGAATTTGTTGATTCTCAGGTTCATTATCACCAATACTCTTGGAGACCATCTTGACGATGTCAATAAATCGCACCAAGAGGCCTTCCATATTGGTCACAAACCCAGTCGCTGCACTGCCTGGATTGACTTCGAGGTCGAGCTCAGGAATACAGACTGTGCAGGACGAGGAGCGCACAACTCGAACGGAGAGATCGTCTTCTGACTCGATTTCAAAAGTCCAGCCACCTGGTTTGCGTCCTTCTGCTGGAATGAAATCCGTTTGTCGCCAGCCACATGAGTGGCAAAGAACGGTCACTTGGGTGTGTTCTCCAAAGTAAGGAATTTCATCCACGTGAGCAATCATGCGCAGGTTGTCCTCGTCGTGGCACATAGGACAAGGCATCTCGATAACTTGCTCTTCCATCAAACCCCTCCTGACCATCCGGCTTCGTCGTTGAAAGCCTCGTCTTCGAGACCGCTTATTCCGACACATCCAGGTGGCAGAAGCATCACTCGAGTTCCCGTAATTTGGACGATTTGTCCACCCATGTCCATTTCTATAAATCGATGGAGGCGGGCAAGAACAGTCTCAACTTCATGCTCTCGATTCATAAGACGGGCCATTTCAACAAGCGCAGCATCGCCGTCGCTGACCCAGTCAAGAAGCGTGTCGATACCTGTCAGGTCGTACAATGTTGCTCGGTGAAGAACCAACCCAGTGTTGTTCATTGGTATGGGAGGATTAGGGTACATCTTGCCAAGATCGTGATAGATGCCTGAACTTGGTGGTGGCGTTGGCTGTTGCGAACTTGTAGCTTCTGCACTGGGCATCGTGAAGGTGCGAAGGGGTTTCGATTCGCTTGGTGTTGGCTTAACAGGTTCTGGTTGAGGCGAGAGGTCAATCATTTCAGGAACGCTCTCCGCATCTGCTGGTTCCTGATTGATGAAATCATCCAGCGAGAACTGTCCCTCATCGGGTTCAGAAGGACGTTTCCTTGCCATGTCCAAGCCTATCCTCGGTGGCTCAAGAAGGCTTTCTTTGTTGAATGCAACAAATCATCGTTTTCAATCGTCGAGTTGATAAGGGGGCTCGACTAGGACAGACTGCCTACCCCACGGTTCATATGGGGTGGCGAGTTGGTGATATCATGGAAGCACAAGATGGTGTATTGAAGACTGGAACCAGTACAGTAGGAATCACATTCAATGGCGGAGTCGTTGTTGGAGCGGACCACCGAGCCACCATGGGTCACTTCATTGCCAATAAGAGCGTTCAGAAGCTGTTCAAGATTGGTGACAACCTTGCGCTCACCACGGCTGGTCTCGTCGGCCACGCCCAATCACTCTCCCGTACGCTCGCTGCTGAGGTTTCTCTGTTCGAGCTTCGACGTGGTCAAAACATGACCGTCAAGGGTGCTGCAACCTTCACTGCCAACATTCTTTCCGGTCGCCCACACTGGGTTCAACTCCTGATTGTCGGTGTCGATGCAGACGGTTCCCACGTGTACTCCATTGATTCTGCGGGTGGTTCCATCCCTGATGTCTACTGTGCAACAGGATCTGGTTCCCCATACATGTACGGTGTCCTCGAAGATGGATTCTCAGAAGGCATGAGCCGAAACGATGCTGTCGCATTGG